>NZ_JAIQZM010000007.1:131266-221589 GCF_023333595.1 Argonema galeatum A003/A1 | reverse complement strand
ATGCTGCTATCTCTGCCACTGGTGCAAGATTGGGTGATTGTTTGCGCCGGTGGCGTTGGCTTTCGGAAATCGCCGGGGCTTTCTTTTTTTTCAATACTGCGATCGCGGTGGGAGCCTCAATCTCGCCTGGGATGCCATCAAAAGGCAGAATTCTGCTTTGCCTTGATGGGGTTGGCAGCGCACTGCTCTGCAAATTCAGCTTTGAAAGCAGCAGAGAGAAGAAAGCGATAGCCTCAGTTCTGGCTCGGATGGAAGCAGCTGAGAGCGTGATGCGCCTTGCCCAAATTGCCAAGGCTCCGGCGATCCAACCTTCACTGCCACCATCAAATCCCCCAGAGCCAACGGTGGTCAAAGATTTTGACACCGCTGCGGTCATTGAAGAAAGCACGGGTATTGGACTCCTGGGAAACTCCGGCAGCGGCAAAACCTGTCTCGCGAAACTGTTGGCTGGCGAAATGGGAGGGCAGATTTTGGTCTTAGATCCACACGACGATTCGACAAATACTAACTGGGCTGGCTTGCACGTAATTCGAGATTACGAACTGATAGCCGAACAGTTGGAACTGCTCTTAGGTCTGTTAGATGACAGAGATAAAACGCCGCTTTGTATCATTGCCGATGAGTGGCCTGCGGTTCGGGCATGGTGCAAACAACAAGGGGTGGATGTAGCCGATCGCTTTCTACTGCGGTATGGATCGGAAGCCAGAAAGTTCAACAAGCTGCCCATCTTCTGTTCTCAGAGCGGGAATGTTAAGGCCCTGGGGTTAGAGGGAATGGGTGATTTCCTGGAGAATTTCAGTTTGATTCGATTGCACCGAGTCGCCGAGAAGCACGCCCGAAATTTAAGCGATCGGTCTGTTTTTGCCTGGTGCAATCAAGTAGCTTATCCCTGCTTGGTTGGCGATGAGCCTCATGTTCACCCAACTCACGGGCATCACGAGCGATTTTATAAAGGAGCGCCGCCGAGGGGCTTGAAGCCGCTGCGATCGTCACAATTAACAATACCTTTAGCAAAGTAAGAAAGCGAGAACCTTAATGACTGATATCCACACTAAGCTTATTCCTTTTGACGGAGACTTCGATCCAGACAAACTCTCGGAGTACGACTGGCTAATAGAAGCGATCGCCGCTGGTTGTATATCGTGGATTGAAGACATAAGAGAAGATGAGGAAATAGCGATTAGCACGTTTTGAATAATTCTCAAATATACTTTTGTGAAATTTGTGGACACGAATTATACATTGGAGACCCGCCAGAAGCCGGAAGATATTGCACCAATCTAAATTGCCCAAAATGATTAGAAAATGCTTCATTATCGCCCATGATACCGAATTTCTTGGAATAACCATCACAGGATATTACATCTGCAATTCCAACCAAACGTACCAATCCGACGATCCTGATATTAGAGTTTTTCGGAGCAAGGAAGAAGCTGAATATTTTATCGAAAAAATCAAGGATTGTTTCTCAGATGAAATAAGACGAAATGTTGACCCAAATTTTGATTTTTCCCGCCTTCGAGTGGAAGAACAAGAAAGGGATCTAGAGAATTTCATTCACATCATTGTTTAATCAGACGCCTCTCTATCCGTCCGTCAAGTAAGCTTAATGATTTGATGTTTCGCCGGATAGTTAAAAGCTGCCCGGCTTTAGTGTACTACAAACCTACCCTCTGAATCTATTTATGAATATCAGTATCGAAAGAAATGGTAGCCGCAATCTTAGGCTTAGATGGAATTGCCAAGGAAAGCGACACTGTCTTAGCTTGGGCGTGGAAGATACAAAATCTAATCGCCTAAAAGCCGAAAGGTTCAAACTTCAAATTGAAGCAGATATAGAAGATGGAACTTTCGACCCAACTTTAGCGAAATACAAATTTCACCCTAGCCTAAAAAAACCGATCGCCGAACTAACAAGCGCAGAGCTTTTTCAGCAATGGCTTAGCTATAAGGCAAGATTTGTCGATCGCCGCACAATAGACTGGTATCGGCCTGCGTTAAAACATCTGGAAGAATATTTTGGGAATCTTTCGGCTAGTGAAATCAGTCCAGCGATCGCCGCTAACTTTGCTGCCTGGCTCATGCCACAGGCGAAACCGGAGACAGTACGGCGTAAGCTGGAATCGTGCAAGGCTGCGTGGGACTGGGCGATGGAACAAGGAACAATCAGTCACAACCCGTGGGTAAAGACGGCGAATTTGATAAACCTCCCGGCGCAAGAGATGCCCAACCCATTCACTAAAGAAGAAGTGAATCTGATTTTGGAAGGCTTTAAATCCTTGTACCAGCCCTTGTACCAGTTCATTAGATTTTTGTTTGGTACTGGCTGTAGAACTGGCGAGGCGCGTGGATTGAGGTGGGTAGACTTATCTAATGACTGCCGACGTTGTACCATCAGTGGGCAGTTAAGCAGAACTGGCAGGAAGCCGCCAAAAAACAGGAAAAGTCGAGTGATTTTACTACCTGACTCCCTGGCGGCAATGCTCAGGGACTTAAAGAAGGAATCTGACGAATCGGAATATGTTTTTTTGTGGAAGGGTAAGCCCATCGAGGAATCACGGCTTTATCGGCGCTGGAAGAGGGTTTTGAGGATACAAGGGGTAGTCTTTCGAGAGCCGTACAACACTCGCTCCACGTTCATCAGTCACGCATTAGAGGCGGGTATGAGTCCACAAGCGATCGCCGAACAAACCGGACATTCTCTCAAAATTTTGTTTGCTCACTATGCAGGCTATCTCCAGTCATCCACCAAGTTACCGGAGATTTTTTGATTACTAGAAGCCATTTAAAAACCCCGCAGCTTAGCTTCGGGGTTTATTTTTTCTTATATTTTTGAATGGAGGTAAGCGGACTCGAACCGCTGACATCCTGCTTGCAAAGCAGGCACTCTACCAACTGAGTTATACCCCCGAAATTGGGACTTTTTTTAGTCACCTCTGTTATCTTAGCTCTTTATTTCACTTTTGCAAGGGGTAAGAGCAAGAATTTTTTGGAAGCACACCTTATCTACAATACCTCTGCTAAGTTAACTTGTAAAGTAGAGCAAAAAATTTTTACAAGTTCCGTTAGGGGAAATGGCCCAAGTTGTCGTAACTTTCTATAAATTCGTTAGGTTGCCGGATTTTGCCGACAAACGAGACTCCCTGTTGTCACATTGTCAAGCACAGGGCGTCAGGGGGACGATTCTGCTGGCAGGAGAAGGCATCAACGGGACGATCGCAGGCGATCGCGAGGGAATTGACTCCGTGCTATCCTTTTTGCGCTTTGACCCCCGCCTAGTAGACCTGGAACACAAAGAGTCCAACGCCGAGGGGACACCATTCGATCGCATGAAGGTGCGCCTCAAGAAAGAAATCGTCACCTTGGGATTACCCGAAATCGATCCCCTTGAGCAAGTTGGCACCTATGTCAATCCTCAAGACTGGAATGCGCTAATCTCCGATCCAGAGGTGATCGTCATTGACACCCGCAACGATTATGAGGTGGGTATCGGCACCTTTAAAGGAGCGCAAAATCCCCAAACTGCCTCATTTCGGCAATTTCCAGACTACGTTCGCGTCCGCCTCGACCCCACCAAACACAAAAAAGTTGCCCTATTCTGCACTGGCGGCATTCGCTGCGAAAAAGCAACATCCTTCATGAAGGCCCAAGGGTTTCCAGAGGTTTATCACCTCAAAGGCGGCATCCTCAAGTATTTGTCAGAAGTTCCAGCACAAGAGAGTCTGTGGTCAGGGGAATGTTTTGTTTTTGACCAACGCATTGCCCTGGGTCATGGGTTGGAGGTAGGAACTGATGAAATCTGTCCCAGATCCGAAGATGCGATCGATATTGACAAAGCCAAAGAATGCTGATGAAACCAAATATTTACGTGAGAGAGGCAAGTTCGGCTCTTCCGTACTTAGTGTGCTAAGTTAACTTAAATTTATCCTCAAGGCTTTGCTACGTAAGCCGTTGAGTTATTTACACCCAAAGCTTGGTTATGGCAACTTGCTGTAGAGGGCAATCACCTTGAAATCCCTGCCAAGCTTTGCGCGTAGGACACAAAAAAACTAATCGTTTGGCACACTAAGTACGGAAGACCCCTTACGCATCGATTGCCTAAAAAATTCGCGCTCTTAAGCTGTCGCGCATTTACAGCGGTTCCCGCTGTTAAGAGGTACAGTATGCGAAGGGGAAGGGCGAAGCATGACCGTATTTTATCTTTGCTGATTACCAATAAATCATCTGCCGGAATGCGGAGCCCCTACTTAAAATGTACTTCATTACAGCGGGAACCGCTGTGAATTTTACGCTGGGACGGGCAAGATGCCCATCCCACAATAATCTTAATCAAAGTTGACTGTAAAATTTAGATACAAAGCAGCTTATCTCTCTTATCTGCGTTCATCTGCGTTCATCTGTCTTCATCTGCGGTAAAAATTTAACCAACGATGACAACAGACAATTTACCGATATAACTTATGCTTTAATCGCAACTACTCGAATTCTGCGGTAGTCGGCTATCCAAGTTCCATCTCGATACAGAGTTGGCTTCAAACGGCGCTCAATTTCTCGAATTGCACTTGCTTGTTGTTCGGCAGAAATTCCTGAGAGAAAATGACTTGCGAACATTTGAATCCAGTTCGCTACGCCTGCATCTCCATCTTCTAGAGGAGTGGGCCGATCGAATAAAACGGCATACTTTACGTCAAAGCCTTGTTGCTCCAACAGCGTAGCGTACTCACCGATGCTGGGAAAATACCAAGGATTCATTTTTTCGGGGGACGGATAGCCGAGGTCTTCCAAGACGCTGTAGAGCGTTTGGGCGATCGCATTGATATTCCCCTTACCACCAAATTCCGCCACAAAGCGACCTACCGGCTTGAGTGCGTCTCGAATGCAACGGATAACAGCATCCGGTTCTTGAATCCAATGCAGCGCCGCATTAGAAAAGACAGCATCAAACGATCGATCGACTTTAAAATCCTTCCCATCTGCAACCGCAAACTCAAGATGAGGATAGTTTTCTTTCGCCTTCTCAATCATAGCAGGAGCATAGTCAATTCCCATCACAATAGCTCCAGCCTGGGCAATCTTTTCCGTCAATTGTCCCGTACCGCAGCCAAGGTCAAGAATTCGCTCCCCCGGTTTTACAGCCAGCAAATTAAGTAATTCTTCGCCATATTGCCAAACAAATGAATGTTTTCTTTCGTAGAGAGCAGTATCCCAACGATTTTCTAGCATCGCAAAATCTCCTTTATCCACATCTTACAGCGAGTTTCAGTTGCATTAAGTACACCCCAGAAACCCGGTTTCTTGAAGAAACCGGGTTTCTCTGCACCTCCTTCAAGAAACCGGGTTTCTCTGCACCTAACTCACCTAAAAAAAGCTGTAAAAGGTGAGAATCTTTAGCCCCCCTTTTTAAGGGGGGTTGGGGGGATCTCTTCGTAAATCCTAACTGATTCGATCGATAAATTATATCACGTCCTTACGCATCGGCCACCTAAAAAACGCTTCTTCTTACTCTTATCTGCGTTTATCTGCGTTCATCTGTCTTCATCTGCGGTAAAAATGTAACCAAGGATGACAACAGACAATTTGACGATCTCACTCATGTACTTTTAGAGCCCAAAAATTCAGGCCGTGAGTGCTGAGTATGTTTAAGTTTTTCCTCCAAAGCGTGCCAATCTGACTCTTCGATATGGGCAATCAATTCGTCAACCCTGTGGCGATATTGTTCGAGACTTCGCAGCAATTCGCCTTTATTATACCGCGCCATCATTACTCCTAACTCTGGATTTCCGCCGCCAACCCGACTGGTATCGCGGAAACCGGAACTAGCCAATTGTTGTGCTAATTCCAACACATTTGGGTCAGTTTCGTGCATACAAGCGTCAATCAAACCAGCACTCACCATTACTGGCAAATGGGAAATCCAAGCCACAGCTTTATCGTGGTTTTCTGGACGGCAGAGATAGAATTTGCAGGCGAGCGATCGCACAATTTCTTCTACTACCTTCACAGCATTTGCAGGCGTCGTTTCCACAGGCGTCAGCACATAAGGATTACCAGCAAATAAATTGGATATAGCCGCATCCAAACCGCTTTCTGCGGTTCCAGCCATCGGATGTCCGCCCACAAAATTAGGCCAAATAGCAGCAGCCGCTTTCACAATTGGCGTCTTCACCGAACCAACATCCGTCACAATTGTATGAGCCGAAAGGTGGGGAATCAGTTCCTCAACCGTGGGAATAATTGCGCCCAAGGGAGTGCAAATAAACACGACATCAGCCGCCGCCAGCATTGAGAGATTGACGCCAGCATCATCCACAATGCCGCGTGCTAGAGCCTCCTGACAAGTGCTAGAGCGACGGCTGACGCCCAAGATTTGGTGACCGAGGCTACGTAAATCTAACCCTAACGAACCACCAATTAATCCCAGTCCGACAATACCAATGTTCATCGCTTCTGGGATTAAAGGTAATACCTAACAGTAGTAACGACCCGACTTTTGCGAGCGCGTAACTTCGCTTTCAAGAAGACAGCTGTTTGGTTATGCAAAATTCCCTCCCACCAATTCCGGGTTACAAAAGCCGGAATGATTACCGTCGATAAAACACCAGCGTGCCGATCTTCAAACTCGCTTACAAAATCGACAATCGGACTAATTACCGATCGATAAGGCGAATCCAGAATTACTAAAGGAATATCTGCCTCTAGTTGTTGCCATCGTTTTTGTAGCTTCTCTCGATCTGTTGTACCGATATCGACACTAATCGCCACAATTTCATCGGCTATGCTCCGTGCATAGTCTAATGCTTCTAGAGTACCTCGGTTCAATTGACCTACCACAACCACTGCTGGGTGAGTAACAGTATCCGTTTTTGGTCTAGGAATATGACTCCGAGGCGCTATTCCCTCAAGACTCAGACGTTCTGCCACATATTTATAGTGACGGCGAATGGCTATAAATAGGGTCACAAGCAAAGGAATTGCCACCACAACTAACCAAGCTCCCTCCAGGAATTTTGTCGCTACGATCACTCCTAGAACCACTGTTGTAGCAATAGCTCCTATACCGTTCATCAAGGCGCTTGCTCTCCAACCGGATGTTCGTTCTTTGAACCAGCGGCGTACCATCCCAGCTTGGGAGAGAGTAAATGAAGTGAACACACCCACTGCATACAGGGGAATAACTGCGTTAACTTGACCTCCGAAGATAACGATCAAAACACCAGCACATACGCTCAAGAAAATAACCCCGTTGGAATAGACTAGACGATCGCCCAATAGTGCTAATTGTCGGGGCAAAAATCCATCGCGAGCCAAAAAGTAACAAAGTCTGGGAAAGTCCGCAAAGCTGGTATTGGCAGCTAAAAGTAAGATTAACAGCGTGGCAACTTGGATAAAGTAGTAAAATGGGTTATTTTCCCCCAAAATCTGGCGACCCAACAGTGAAACTACTGTTTCTGTTTGTCCCACTTTTGGAACAATATGGTAAGCATTGGTTAACAAAGTAATTCCCAGGAACATAATTCCCAGAATTTCGCCCATAAACAGCAATGTAGTGCGGGCATTTTTAGACTCAGGTTTCTTAAACGCTAGAACCCCATCGGATATCGCTTCCACTCCGGTAAGCGCCGTACAACCTCTAGAAAAGGCATTCAAAACGAAAAATAAACTGACCGATTCTTTAACTGGAAGATCGGGGTAATTTTCAGGTATATGCCCGGTAGCCTGTTGATAAAAACCAACGCCAATCAGGATAAAAATGCTGATGACAAAAGTATAAGTGGGAATCATAAACAGCTGACCTGATTCCCGTACCCCCCTCAAATTAGCCACCATCAACAGGAAAACAAAAATCAAGCAAAGTGGTACTGTCCACTTTTGTAATTCTGGAATTGCTGAGGTTAAGGCGGCTGTTCCAGCAGAAACGCTCACTGTCACCGTCAGGATGTAGTCGATCATCAGCGAACCACCTGCCACGAGTCCCGGAATTAGGCCCAGGTTCTCGCGGGCAACGATGTAGGAGCCACCACCCATAGGGTAAGCTCGGATGGTTTGCCTATAGGAAAAAACGACGATTCCCAGCAGCAGGACGATCGCGACAGAAATTGGTACAGACCAACCCAGAGCAGCACTTCCGGCGGCTACCAGAACCAGTAAGATTTCTTCTGTGGCGTAAGCAACCGATGAGAGCGCATCAGAGGAAAGAACAGCCAATGCAGCGGCTTTACTCAACCGTTCTTCTGCATGGGCGCTCGTCGGTAACGATTCACCGACTAGAAATCGTTTGACTTGAGAATAAAACGACATAGAGAGTCCACCGATACGATCGCTGCTATCTAGTCTAGGAGACTGGGTTTACTCGTTAAAGTATAAAGCCCAACCTATACAGTAGGGTTAGCGCTCTTAGCATATCAGCGTTAACAATTGGAATATGGACACAAAACTCTTGTTGAGGCAGTCTGGGGCTTTCGACTGCTAGTTGCGCCCATGCAGCTTGCCTCCAAGAGCCTCTTCTGTCTCCCAGATGTAGCAAACTAAAAGTGAAATGGTATTGGCACTCCCGCGCCGTCCGTTCCATCAATCTAGTCCGTATGTGTGCAAGGTAGCCTAATGCAAGTAGAAGAATTTCTAAAAAAATACGCAGCAGGAGCCAGAGATTTTACTGGTGTTAACCTCAGCGAGGCCAATTTAAGTGGCGTTAACCTGAGCGGGGCCAATTTGAGCGGGGCCAATCTGAGCATATCAAACCTCAGCGGCGCTAACCTGAGCGAAGCCAATCTAAGTCAGGCAAAACTCAACGTTGCTAGGCTCAGTGGCGCCAATCTCACTAATGCCAATTTAAACGGAGCTATCCTTAACGTAGCCAATTTGGTTCGCGCTGACCTGGGTGGAGCCGAACTCGTGCAAGCTTCCCTGATCAGAGCCGAACTGATTCGGGCCGAACTCAGCGGAGCTAACTTGAGCGGAGCTAACTTGACAGGAGCCGATTTAGCAGAGGCAAGACTTAGGTTAGCTAACTTGAGCGGAGCTAACCTGAGCGAGGCCAATCTCAGGGGAACCTGCCTGACAGAAGCTAGCTTGGAACAGGCTAACTTGCACGGGAGCGATCTGAGTCGGGCTGACCTCAGCGGAGCCGACCTCAGAGGTGCAGAACTCAGACAAACCAATCTCGGTTTAGCCGATCTGAGCGGCGCTGATTTGAGTGGGGCGAATCTGAGATGGGCCGATTTGAGTGGAGTGAATCTCAAATGGGCTAACCTGAGCGAGGCAAAGTTGAGTGGGGCAAACTTAAGTGGGGCGGATTTGAGCAATGCGAACTTATTAAATGCTAGTCTGGTTCATGCGGATTTAAGCCAAGCCAATTTGATCCGGGCAGATTGGGTTGGTGCCGATCTAACGGGTGCAACTTTAACCGGAGCTAAGCTGTATGCTGTTTCCCGCTTCGGTCTGAAGACGGAAGGGATGACCTGCGAGTGGATGGATTTAAGCCCGGATGGCGATCGCTCTGCGATCTACCGTCTGAGCGTCGAAGAAGCAAGAAGGTTTTTTCATCAAACATTACCTACGATCCGCATCATCGTCGATGCCCCTTTAGACCAAGACGCTAACTTTGCCTTAGCTGCTACTTATTATCACTTCGCTCAAGAATATCCGAGCCTAAATCGCCCACCCAGTATTGAAGTGGGCGATCGGAGAACTACTATCACACTTAGGATTGATAGTGACGAGCAATTATTTCCTACTGCTTATGTCGCTATTTCCCCCTTTGACGATGCCTCTGCCACTCAGGAAAATATCATGACTTTGCTCCAAATGGTTCAACAAGAAGATATAGAAACTCTGAACGCTCAAGAAAAAAATCAACTTCAGCAAATAAGTGGCGACCTAATTCACTTAATTACTAAACTCCACAAAAGTAAGATTTTGAAATATTTCCCTAAAAATCTAAAAAAGGGTAATTTCTTTCAATCTCCAACTCAAACAATTTTAAATAATTCCAACGACAGAGTTTTGAATCTTTATAATCATCCTACTTTTGGCAAAAAGATTATTACGCCAGTGAAGATAGAACCTTCGGTTAAAATAGCTGTAAATACCAATAAGTTAGCATTGCCTGCTTTGAATGTAATCTGTGATTTTATCAAAACATTTCCTTGATCGAAGAGTGGGTAGTGCTTTTCGGAAAAATCGCATTTTGCTGGGACAAAATTGAGAAAAACTATGATAACAGCAACAACTTAAAAGTTAAATGTTGTTTGAACTATCAGGATTATGGATAAGGTAGCCAATCATGGAAGTCGAAGAATTTATAACTAAATACGAAGCAGGAGAAAGAAACTTTGCTGCTGCCAACCTGACCGAGGCTAACCTGAGTGGTTTTAACCTGAGCGGTGCTAATTTAAGTGGGGCTAACCTGAGTGTGGCTAACCTCAGTGGCGCAAATCTCTATGCAGCAAACTTAAGTCATGCCAAACTCAACGTCGCCAGACTGAGCGGTGCTAATCTCACCAAGGCTAACTTGAACAGAGCTGTTCTCAACGTGGCTAACTTGATTCGAGCAGACCTGGGTGGAGCGGAACTCATCCAAGCAGCCTTAATCAGAGCCGAACTGATTCGAGCCGAACTCAGCAGGGCGAACCTTACAGGGGCTAACCTCACCAGTGCTGATCTCCGAGAAGCAAAACTTAGACAAGCTAACCTCAGTCGCGCTAACCTGAGTGGGGCTAATCTCAGGGGTGCTTCTCTGACAGCAGCCAACTTGGAGGGGGCAAATTTGCATGGAAGCGATCTGAGTCGAGCCGATCTTACTGGCGCTAACCTGAGAGATGCCGAACTCAGACAAGCTAACCTCAGTTGCGCCAACTTGAGCGGAGCCAATTTGAGTGGGGCAAATCTGAGATGGGTTGACTTAAGTGGCGCGAATTTGAGATGGGCCGATCTCAGCGATGCCAAATTGAGTGGGGCTAACTTAATTGGGGCAGACTTAAGCAATGCCAATTTATTAAATGCCAGCTTGGTTCACGCCGATCTCACACAAGCAAGATTGATCCGGGCTGATTGGACTGGTGCGGACTTATCGGGAGCTACTTTAACTGGGGCAAAACTTTATGCGGTTTCTCGCTTCGGTCTGAAAACTGAAGGCTTAATTTGTGAGTGGGTAGATTTAAGCCCGGATGGCGATCGGACCCAGATTTACCGCCTCAGTTCTGAAGAAGCGAGAAAGTTTTTTCATCAAACTTTACCTACCGTCCAGATTATTATCGACGCACCCTTAGACCACGAATCTCATTTTACCTTAGCTTCCTGTTACCATCAAATCGCTCAGCAACAGTCAGTTTTCTACCTACCACCCAGCATTAAAGTAGGCCGTCGCCGCACTCTGCTCACATTTGTGATAGATAACGATAACCAATTATTTTCCACTGCTTACCTTGCTATTCTTCCCTTTACAGATAGTGAAGCTACTCATAAAAATATCATTATCTTAATGCAGATGCTGCAATCGCAAGAGATGGACAATTTAAGTATCAAAGAACCCGATCGCCTACAGAAGTTGAGTAACGCCCTTATTCAAGGATTGAGCAAAATTTTTTCCGTCAAGTTATTGAAAAGTAGTTTCGCAATCAAGGAAGATTCTAAATTTTTTCAATCTCCTACCCAGATCGTTTTAACTAATTCTAGCGATCAAACTTTGAATATATATCATCATCCCCAGTTTGGGAAACGTTTTGTTAAACCATCCAGCTTCGCCAATCCCGACCAAATAACTTCAATAGAGCCAGTGAAATATACTCCGCCTTCTGCTAGCGTAGTTTTTGATTTTATCAAAAACTTTCCAGCCCTGGAGAAATAAGTCTTTTGGTTGAAAAATTATTATAATAAGCAAAGACGAAAGTTGGTAAAATGGCCCTGGAGTTGAGAGGTAAACGGATGAACGCATGGCGCGATCGCTTCGGGCAGATGATGGGCCGTAAACGTTTTGTGGTCTGTCGTCTATTTATCCATCTAGCTGGTGAACAAATTGCCCCACTCCTGGGCGTCCTCAATCGGGCTGCACGGCAGGCAATTGATGCAGAACGGCAGGCAATTGACCCAGAAGACAATATGCAAGTCTTGGGCGAAGGATTGGTGGATATCTGCCAAAACCTATTGCAGTACGACACCAACTGGCAATCTGCCGCCAATGAAGGCAACGTCTTTTCGGAGGAAGGCGAAGCGGGTGACGAATTCAACAATTTATTTACCGACTCCGCCCAGCGGTACTTAAGCGGCGAACCAGACCTGTCACGCCCCGCACCAGGAGCAAACGAACCTTTGTATCTGCCGGTGACTCGTCACCTGATCGTGATGATTACGATCGCTTATGAAGGCGAAGTTCCCGAATTGGAAGGGGATCTCTCCAACCTAAGCGCCCTCAAAGCTGGTCTGAAAGCATTGATTAACCTACACTATAAAGGAACCTTGCGGGCCATCCAAATTCACTGGTCACCCGCTCAATTGGGCGATGAATTAACTTCTGACCAACTGTTGGAGCATTTTCCAGAATTAATCCCTCTCTAACTGGTATACTTCGCACGGGCATAAATGGGCGAAGCATTCCGTGAATAATTTGTTAGTTGAACCCAAAGATCTTTGACGGAATGCGAAAGCCCCTACAGGGATAAAAAAAGCTCGGTCACAGGCCGTGCTGAGTATAGCAGAAATAGATTGCTGCTTTACACCCTTGTGAGCAGGTTCACCCCAAACCAAGCTTGTTGTGAAATTATCATGGCCAGTCACCAAACCGTATTTCGTAAATTTACTACCCTTTTTCTCGCTCTGACCTTGTGCTGGACAACTGTCGCTTGCGGCGGCAATTCTACCTCAAACAGACAATACAATCAGAACAGTCCGGCGCGATCGGCTCCCACCAAAATCAATCCAGGGGAGTATCCCGTGCAGCAGGCTAGCTATAACGATGCCAATGGGGAATACAGCTTGTTTTTGCTCAACACCCAACCCGGTACGCCTTCTACCTTTCGGACCACAGACTTACAGATGGCAAGTCTGACACCGGAAGAGGTATCCGCTGGCAAAAAGAGTTATCTGAAGGTTGAAAACGGTCAAACCTCCTTGCACCTAAAGGAAGACTTCAAGATTGAATATATCCACGCAGTCACCGAAACTAGGACAGATCCGCAAACCGGACAACCCCAAACCGTAATCGTGCGTCAGCAAAGCAGCGGCTTCTGGGCACCCTTTGCCGGTGCTGTAGCGGGGAATTTGGTGAGCGGCTTGTTATTTAGACCCCAGTACTACGTGCCGCCAGTATATCAGCCTGGAGTCAGCGTTATGACTGGGTATGGCGGGTATGGCAGCACCTATAACCAAGCGGTTGGACAGTACCAAACTCGTTACCAAACGCCTCCACCGGCGGTAAGAAATCGACAATCCACTTTACGTACTACGGGTAATATCAGAAACTCTCCTTCTTCTCGGCCAAGCTACACCAGTCCTTCGCGCCCATCTACTACCAATCGCCCCACAGGTTCTGGTTTTGGCTCCAGTACCCTGCGCCAATCTGGCAGATCTCAACCCAGTCGCAATCCATCGTCTAGTTTTGGCAGCGGTGGCAGGAGTCGTAGCAGTGGTTTCGGCAGCAGAAAGCGCTAGGAAAGGCAAAAGTCAAAAAGGGGCTAGGGACTAGGGACTAGGGACTAGGGAAGAGGGAAGATTCTGCCCCTCTGCTCCTCTGCCCCTCTGCTCCTCTGCCCCTCTGCTCCTCTGCCCCTCTGCCCCTCTGCTCCTCTGCCCCTCTGCTCCTCTGCCCCTCTGCTCCTCTGCTCCTCTGCTCCTCTGCTCCTCTGCCCCTCGGCCCCTCGGCCCCTCTGCTCCTCTGCCCCTCTGCTCCTCTGCTCCTCTGCTCCTCTGCCCCTCTGCCCCTCTGCTCCTCTGCCCCTCTGCCCCTCTGCTCCTCTGCCCCTCTGCTCCTCTGCTCCTCTGCTCCTCTGCCCCTCTGCTCCTCTGCTCCTCTGCCCCTCTGCCCCTCTGCTCCTCTGCTCCTCTGCCCTCTTCCCTAGTCCCGATCCCCTATTTTGTATTGCAGCGTTCAACTCGGCTAATAACCTGCCTACAATTAAATACGGGCTAAATTTTTAGTCTGAAGGGGCATGGCATACCATCCAATCAAGCGGACAAAGGTTAGCTTTTGATTCACCCACCCCATCCCCTGCTTTGGAGATTGGGAAACGCAATAACAGCAATAAATTTTTTAGGAACTCTTGCTTCATGTTTACTAAGCAGGTAACGGACTCAAAAGTATACAACTGGTTTCAGGAACGCCTAGAGATTCAGGCGCTTGCTGAGGATGTATCCAGCAAGTACGTTCCTCCCCACGTCAATATCTTTTATTGCCTGGGCGGGATTACACTGGTTTGCTTTATAATCCAGTTCGCCACTGGATTCGCCATGACTTTCTACTACAAGCCAACTGTTACCGAAGCTTTTGCCTCGGTGCAGTACATAATGACGGAAGTTAACTTTGGCTGGCTCATCCGTTCTATCCACCGCTGGTCTGCCAGCATGATGGTACTGATGATGGTTTTGCACACCTTCCGAGTCTACTTAACGGGCGGTTTCAAAAAGCCCCGCGAACTGACTTGGGTGACTGGCGTCATCCTGGCTGTAATCACCGTTTCCTTTGGCGTGACTGGTTACTCTCTACCTTGGGATCAAATCGGTTACTGGGCGGTGAAAATCGTTAGTGGCGTTCCCGAAGCGATTCCTGTGGTTGGCACGCTAATAGCTGACTTGTTGCGCGGCGGTTCAAGTGTGGGTCAAGCAACTTTGACTCGCTACTACAGCGCCCACACTTTTGTTCTGCCTTGGCTAATCGCTGTGTTCATGCTGCTGCACTTCTTGATGATTCGCAAGCAAGGCATTTCGGGCCCATTGTAATCTCGGCTCGGCAACTGCCGTTTTAAAGAACGTAACAGAGGAGAGCATTTTCCACTATGTCAATCATCAAAAAACCGGATCTGACCGATCCAGAATTACGCGCCAAACTAGCTCAGGGTATGGGCCATAACTATTATGGCGAACCCGCTTGGCCTAATGACTTGCTGTATGTTTTCCCCATTGTGATTATGGGGACGATCGCTTTGTGTATCGGTTTGGCTGTTCTCGATCCAGCTGTGGTTGGGGAACCAGCTAACCCGTTTGCGACGCCTCTGGAAATTTTGCCAGAATGGTACCTCTGGCCTGTTTTCCAGATCCTGCGTACAGTACCGAATAAATTACTGGGCGTTTTGTTGATGGCTTCAGTACCCTTGGGTCTGATTCTTGTTCCATTTATTGAAAATGTTAACAAGTTTCAGAATCCCTTCCGTCGTCCGGTGGCTACAACTGTGTTTTTGTTCGGTACTCTGGTTACTATTTACCTGGGAATCGCTGCTACTCTGCCGATCGATAAATCCATCACCTTGGGTCTGTTCTAAAAACTGAATAGCCTTTGATATGACGTCCGTTGAGTTTCTTAGCAGTATATAGAGAAATTCAGCTGGCGTCATATTGATTTTGGATTTTAGATTTAAAATTAAATGTCAATTTTTGGGATAATATATATCCCTCTGCCTAAAATTACTGACGGGTTGAGACACAAACTATCTTGAAGCAAATTAGAGTAAAAAAATGCCGAAAAAGCCAAAGTTTCCCTATCTAGTGGGTTCAAAATGGACAGCCAAGCAGAAAACTTGGGGTTGGAGACATTTTCAGGTGGTAAACCGAAAAAAAGAGGGTAAGTGGGTGTTTGCGGAAATGGTGGCATCCTGCGACCCTAGCGTCCGGTTTTGGATCAACGCCAAATCTCTCAAGCAACAATCTATGTGGCAGGCGGGTTGGCAGTCTCTACAAGAAATGCAGACGATCGATGAGATACATCTGTGGGAAGATGATTCATCCAAAATATTGGTATCAGCGATGGATCGAGGATGGAGATGAAACGACTCGGTAAAACGGATGTTACTATTAGTGCGATCGGTCTGGGTGGTATGCCGATGTCCTTGAGCAGCAGACCGCGAGAGTCGCAGTCAATTGAAGTTATCCATCGCGCTCTCGATATAGGCGTTACCTTAATTGATACGGCAGACTCTTATTGCAAAAATGAGTCGGACAAGCACCACAACGAACGACTTATCCACAAGGCTCTTGTGCAATACAAAGGGGATGTCAGTAACGTTATTGTCGCTACTAAGGGTGGTTTGATGCGGCCCAATGGTGGGTGGACGCGCAACGGCAACCCCGACCATCTGCGGAAGACGATCCGAGAAAGCTTTGAGGCTCTTGGTGGCTCGAAACCGATCGATATCTGGCAGTATCATTCACCTGACTCAAAATACACGATCGAGGAATCCCTAGCACCTGTAAAAGAAGCGGTGAAGGAAGGTTTAATCCGCTTTGTGGGTGTTTCCAATTTCTCGGTGGAACAGATTAAACGCGCTCGCGATGTGGTAGGAATTGTTTCTGTCCAAAATCAGTACAATCCTTGGTATCGCCAACCTGAGTTTGATGGGGTGCTGGAATATTGCGAAAAGGAAGGATTGACGTTTTTGCCTTGGAGTCCGCTGGGTGGTAGCAGTCGCGTTCGTAATTTGGAAGATATTGGCGCGATCGCACAATTAGCCAAAGAAAAAAGCGTGTCGGTGTACAATATCGTGCTGGCATGGCTAATGGCAAAGTCTCCCTGTGTTGTGCCTATTCCCGGTGCTAGCAAGGTTTCCAGTATTGAGGACTCGGTGCGTGCGGTTGATGTGAAGCTGTCTGCTGAGGAAGTAGCAAGGATTGACGACGCCACAAAAGAGTGAGGTGTGCGATCGCTTAACGTGAGGGTTCATCAACAGTTGTCACTTTACTAACATTTACTCACAATCCTTCACTTTTACTCCCTTGCCTTACCACACTCGCCCAAACCCATAGTAAAATTTGGCTATGCTACTGGGATTTAAAACTCAAATCAAAATCAATTCTTCGCGGCGGCAATCTCTAGCCAAACACGCAGGCGTAGCACGTCACGCCTGGAATCAAGGTTTGGCTTTATGTCTTGCCGTCTTAGAACACAACCGTTCTCATCCAGAATCCCAAATTAAATTTCCCACAGCCATTGACCTGCATAAATGGCTAGTAGCATCAATAAAAACCCAAAATCCTTGGTATTACGAAGTAAGTAAATGCGCCCCCCAATATGCCTTAAGGCATTTGTCAGAAGCATTTAAACAGTTCTTCAACGGTGTAAAAGGTTTTCCTAAATTCAAGAAAAAAGGTCACTGTGACTCATTTACTCTAGATGGTTCTATCCACATAGAACACCAGAGCATCAAAGTACCAATCTTAGGAAAGCTGAAAACTTTTGAGCGATTACCAGTAGGGACAAAACCGAAATCAGTCACCATTAGCAGAAAAGCCGACCGATGGTATATCTCATTTAAAATAGAAAAGCCAATTCAATCAACCCCAAAAAAACGGGATGTAGTGGGAGTAGACTTAGGAATAAAAACCCTAGCTACCCTATCGACAGGAGAAATATTTACTGGTGCAAAGTCTTACCAAAAAGCCAAACAGAAATTAGCCAAACTCCAACGCATTGTAGCACGTCGTCAGAAAGGTTCTGCCAACAGGTTTAAAGCAGTCAAAGCCTTAGCGCGACTGCATCAAAAGATAGCCAATATCCGATTGGACACATTACATAAACTAACTAACTACTTAAGCAAAAACCACGCGGTAGTAGGAATTGAGGATTTGAATGTGTCAGGGATGATGAAGAATCATTGTTTAGCTGCATCGATCGGGGATATGGGATTTTATGAATTTCGTCGCCAGTTAGAATACAAATGTCTGTTGTATGGCAGTAAGCTAGTAGTGATTGGCAGGTTTAAGCCAAGTAGTAAAACCTGTTCAAACTGCGTCAAAGTCAAAGAGGTTTTAGCATTATCAGAACGAGTTTATCGATGTGATTGTGGCTTAGAATTGGATAGAGATTTAAATGCGGCAATCAACATTGAGAAATTAACGCGGGAAGTTCTCTCGTGTCTGCTTGTGGATGGGGTGCTGCCGACAGTCCCAGATGAAACAGGAAGTTTTTGTTAATGAATGTTAGCAAAAATCGAACGGTAGCACGATATGCCTACAGCACGCTATGCGATCGCCTCTGTTGCCAAAGTTGCGATCGGCATCTTAATCGTTTTTGACAATTTATAGCAACCGCCAGGGCGATGAGGGCAACTCAAACTGTTACCTTTAGTTCATCATCCCTTACGGAGTAACCTTTTTCCTCTTCCCTAGCCCCGTTCGGCCTTCGGCTTGAGCGCTCAGTCGAACGCTGAGCGTCTCCGCACTGAGCTTGCCGAAGTGTCACGTCGAAGCCTAGCCCCTAGCTATAATAGTGAATGCGTCAATCTCTAAGCCGTAACATAAGTATCGTTCCCCTCCATTGGTAACACCCTAAGCTGTTGATTTTTTAAATCGGGTTCCAATCCTAACTCCTCTAAAGGAATTACGCCTAGCAAAGGCTGTTCGCCGCCTGGAAGTTCGACACAATCAAATATTCCTTCTCGTCCCACTAAGGCAATTTTAACTCCTCGGAAAACACGAGCTTTTTTGAGTCCTGCGGCTGTCCTGGTGTCTATTTCTCTTAGGAATGTCAAACCCAATTGATTGATGATTTGAGCGGGTAAGCAAAGTCGAGTTGCACCTGTGTCTATTAAGACATTTTCTAGTGTAATAGAGCGGATCTGTTCCGGTGGCATAAAGCCTCTTGATGCTAAAAATTGGTCGCCTAGATTTGTAAATGTTACTGTGGTGATAAGTTTGCCCATTTCTTTGATGGTTGTTGATGACATAGCGATCGCTCTAATAATCATAGTTGCTATTTTTACCTCTGTTAAAGATATTGTTAATTCCTATAAGAGCTATTTTAATATAGATTGCTTGTTAAAAGGCATTGCGATCGGCTGCGATCGATCAATTTAATTACCGATAGTTTAAGTATTTGTTAAAAGTGCTGATAATTGAAACAGAAATTTCATCATAAGTAGGAATCACAACGGGGCGTAAAATACCAGGTTTAGTGTAGGAACGATGGCTTCCTTCTTGCCTAGCAAATTCAAAACCAGCAGTGAGGAATACTTTTTCTAGTCGCTGCCAGGAAATGGGAGTAATTCTTGGCATATTCAGACTCCCATTGTGACAGAATGTTTTTCAATTGCTACCCATTCAGGACTTACCCACTTTCCATCTTGGAATTTATAGCCTGTTTCTTGGAGAATTTCATCTAAAGTGCCTATATCGGCGGCGGTGACTAGAAAAAGATGTACTGCTTCATCTAAGGCAATTCTGGCTGCTTCTAGTGTTGGCCCAGAACTCATCACATCTAAGGGCATCGCGTGGGCAACAAATTGCGATCCTTCTTTCCAAATTTGAACTGTGTAGTCGATGTGCATTTTTGTTAACTCCTATATGAGATATTTTGATATAGGTGCTTATCGATATTTACAATAATAGCCTATTAGTCTTACTTGTGTTAGAATGTGCAAGTAAAATCCCTATTTGGGTTTATACTTATGGAAACTGTAAACGTTAAAGAAGAAGCCCGACGTTTGATTGACAAATTACCGGAAAATTGTACTTGGGATGACTTAATGTATGCAATTTATATTAGACAAGGTGTAGAAGCTGGACTGGCTGATGTTAAATCTGGTAGAATAAGAACGGTGGAGGAAGTGCGGAGAAAAGTTGGATTATCAACGTGAATATTTAGTGGACAGATAACGCCTTGAACTCGTAATAATATTCAGCCGTTTTTCTCTAACAATTTCGCCAACTGTTTGCCAGACATAGAGTTCATATAGCAATCTCCATAATTCTGTCTTTATCAGTTGTCTCAATTGATTCAATATCGACAGATAGACAACCTTCAATTGCTTCATAGAAATTTTGCAGCAATTCCTCAAAAGTTTCGCCTTGGGTAGCGCAACCAGGTATAGAGGGGACTTCAGCCCAATATCCGCCTTCTTCTGCTTCGTGAATGATGACTTTGATTTTCATTGGGTTGTTATCTTATTATTAATTTTTTGTTCCATTCTTTATTATACAGAGTTAATGGCAACCCTCATAGCCCGCCTGCGATTCAAATCGCAGGCTAATAGCGGAAGTCCGTTAAAACGGACTGAATTTTTGTCTAGGTTTTTAGTCGGTTTTAACCGACTTTCGCTATTAGCCCGGAAATTGATTTCCGGGCGAGTCTGGACAACACAGCTAATTAATTTACTAATAGTTTTTCTTCTAGTAAAATTCGCTCCTCTGGAGAGAGAGACATGATAACTTGAAATACGGATTCAACTAATTGGGTGTTCATCGTTTATTCTCCTAATTTTTCCTAGTTAATCTAGAAGAAACAATTTCAATTTTTATTCATTTATGTTCACCTGTTCGAGGTCTTGTCCGCTCAGTAAATCAATCAAAGGCTTGAGGTCAAGATACATCGTGCGATAGGGAACAGGCGGAGGTAAAACTCGCTCTGGATTAGCAAACTGAAAGCCAAATTTTTGATAAAAACCAGAAGCATCATAGGGTGGATTTGTATCGGAGTCATATAGTGCATCAACAGTCATAAATCTAGCCCCGACTGCGCTTGCTACTTCTGTCGCCACGTATTCTAAAGCCCATTCCACCAAACGACTACCACATCCTTTTGCTCTCCTATCAGCAGCAAGTAAGCCAATCTTAATAGCAGGAAATGTTCGGTACTGAACTCCTTCTCTTTCTAGAATTTGTTCGTCAACCTCAAGTTTGTCAGCTAGAAGTGTTATGTAGCCTGCTAGCACATCACTATGTCTAATAATCCAGCATTGGCTAATTCGAGCATCAACTTCGCGCTGAATACGCCCCTGTTTCCAGTATGTGACAAACTCACCCCGATAACAGCGAAACCCCTGACCTGAAACTTGCAAGTCAGGGGTTAGCTTTTCTACTTTCGCTTGAGAAAAATCAACACCAGCAAACTTACCGCTTGGTAGCATCAGTTTCCTCTCTCAGCTTACGACGTTCAGCAATTCGTTTTGCTGTAGCTATAGCTGCTTCGTTAGCTATATAACCACCTGTTTTAATAGCATCCGCTATTTTTTTAGCTTCGCTACCGACAACTGGCTGCGAGATTGTGTAAAAGGGATATTTCATGGTAGGCGTTGCAAAGTAATCGATTTTTACTACTTAATTATACCAAAGTTGTGGTTCTCCATCTTCAAGAGTGTAATCTAACTGAGAAACCGGGTTTCTAAACGAAATATCTAGGCTTTGAGGTAAGGTTGGTTGCAAGAAACCCGGTTTCTGACTTTGGTGCAAGATTTGGGAAAAGAGATATTTCAACCACGCCGCCGAAATTTTGCGCTTACCACTCGCCACAGCATTAACCCTACAATCCAAACTAAGCCAAATGGGAAAGCGAATAAACCTAAAATGAAGCATAAAGCTAATTGCCATTTTCCACGTTGGGCAAATTTAGCTATCAATTTCATCCAGTTGGGATAAGGCATAGCTTCAAGGGGTAGCTTAAGTTCTTTTAATATCTGAATGGCTTGATATGCTGCTGCATAACCTTCTTTAACTCTGCCAATTTTGTTAGATGATGCAGATAAAATTAAAAAAGAATTAGCTTTACCCCTCTTATCGCCGATTTCCCTCGCAATTTCTAGCCATTGCTGATAGAAACGAATCGCTTCCTGATATTGTCCTAGATAATAGTAAGCATTACCTAAATTATTAAGGGAACCACTTTCACCACGACGATCGCCGATTTCCTTCGCAATTTCTAGCCATTGCTGATAGAAACGAATCGCTTCCTGATATTGTCCTAGATAATAGTAAGCATTGCCTAAATTATTAAGGGAACCACCTTCACCACGACGATCGCCAATTTCCCTCGCAATTTCTAGCCGTTGCTGATAGAAACCAATCGCTTCCTGATATTGTCCTAGAGAATCGTAAGCATTACCTAAAGCATCAAGGGAACTACCTTCACCACGACGATCGCCAATTTCCCTTTCAATTTCTAGACATTGCTGATACTTGATAATAGCTATAGTGTAAATTTTTAATTCTATATAAATACTACCTAAAACTCGGATTGATTGATATTTTCCAAATTGATAACCAGTTTCTTCATCAATTTCTATAGCTTTTTCAATAAACTCTATAGCCTGCTGATATTGCCCTAAATTTTTATAAACTAATCCTAAATTGCCAAGAGCATTAGCTTCTTCCCTGCGATCACGTATTTCCATTGCAATATTTAGGCACTGCTGATAGTAATGAATAGCCTGCTGGTATTCTCCCAAATTATCGTAAGCATTGCCAAGATGATTTAAAGACTTTGCTGTTCCTCCGATATCACCAGTTTTCCGATCAATTTGCAAAGCTTGCTCAAGGTATTTTATAGCCTCATTATATTGGCCTAAGTTATTATAAGCAAAGCCAAGATTGCCTAAAGCATTAGCTTGATTCTTTCTATCGCCGCTGTCTACTGCAATTACTAGAAGTCTGTCAAATAACTCTATTGCTTGCTGGTATTTGGACACGGCATTATAAGCTAAACCTAAATTATTAATCGCTGCCGCGAAGGTTACTTTTTCTGACTCGTTTGGTTGCCACGCCTGAACTAACTGCTCATACAGACTGACTTGTGTAGCATAGTAACCACGCAAATCTAAAAAGTTGTTTACATCGTTATCATCGCGAATAGTGTAAAAAGCTTCCCCATATCTTTGCAACTGACAAAGATGATAAAAAATTTCCAAATAAGCCCTTACATCCTTAAGCGTTTCCCAAGGCTGCGGTCTAACCTGCGATTTATAATAATCAATAGCCTTTTCATGTGCAGCACTTAAATCCGTTCCTTGCTTTTGCAAATATTCCTGCACCAACGGCTGAAATTTGTAATAGTCTTTAACTTCAGTTTCCAGCAACAAAGAACGATTGGATAATTCCCGCAAAGCCTTCACAATTGCCAAAGAGATCCCCCCTAGCCCCCCTTCACAAGGGGGGTTTCTGATTTCTCTTAGCCCCCCTTCACAAGGGGGGTTTCTGATTTCTTTTAGCCCCCCTTCAAAACGAGGATCTCCGTTCTCTCTTAGCCCCCCTTGTGAAGGGGGGTTGGGGGGATCTCCACCCTCTCTTAGCCCCCCTTCACAAGGGGGGTTGGGGGGATCTCCCAACATCCTCCCCGCCGCCCGAAAATCAAACGGTAGGCGATAAACACTCAAATTAACCAAAAAATTCTGCTGTTCCTCACTCAAACGTTGCAAATGCTGTTGCAAAATCCACTCTAACCGCGCATCCTCCTTATCCCGATGCAACCCTTCCGCCTGACGGTATACTAAATCAAACTGCTGTAATTCCAATTCCGCCACACCACTTAGCCGAGAATGGCAGTATTGCCGTAAAAAACCAGCCACTAGCTGCAACGTCAGGGGGTGTCCATCCACAATCGCTGCAAAAGCTGCCAATTCCTCAACTGTTCCCTGAATCTCTAACTTTTGCAACAACTGTACCCCATCGCTGGGAGTCATCCCCGCCAAAAGATACCAATTCGCTTTTGCTTGCAACAGGTGAGGCTGTTCCTGGGTAGTCAGCAACAGGGTACTCGTTTCACCCTGCCGCAACCAGCGCCTAAAAAATTGCTGGTAAGCTGAATCTGGGAACTCTCGCGCCTCATTCAGCAGCGTTTCCAAATTATCAATTACCAGCAAACACCGTTGCTGACGCAGACATTTCAGCAAATCGTTTATCAGTTGGGTGGTGTCGCCAGTCTGGGTAATGCTTCC
This sequence comes from Argonema galeatum A003/A1, assembly GCF_023333595.1. GTDB lineage: Bacteria > Cyanobacteriota > Cyanobacteriia > Cyanobacteriales > Aerosakkonemataceae > Argonema > Argonema galeatum. Next base: position 197,749 of record NZ_JAIQZM010000007.1, on the reverse strand, counting down.
CCCCAAAGCTGGTATCGTCTTTTCGGCAAATGCGGCAAAATCCGGCTTTTGGCTGACATCCGCCCAGGATTTAGCTGCAAAGCCAGAGTTTTTGTAGAGATACGCCGCCAGGGAAGATTTGCCGATTCCTCCCAAACCTTGTATCCCGATCGTATTAATATTGGGATTTGCTAACCATTTTTGCAATACTTCCACTTCCTCTTTTCGCCCCACCCAATCCTTCAGACTCGGCGGCGAGTCGATAACGTTAACGGAATATGGGCGATTTGGGCTACCAGAGGGTCAGTGGTTGTGAACATCCCCAAAATGAACATTTTCAGCCTTAACGTTCTCCACTTGGTTGCCTGTAGCGTTATCTCGATTAATCTGAGTTTTGCTATTATCTTGAATAGTCCTAGCGTCGATTTCCTGATTAATCTGTTGCGCCAATGTCTGAATCTCATTAGCAAACGGCTTATCCTCAATCATCGCCACATCCAGAAAAGTCGCCACCCGTTCCACATTCGCCGGAAAGGGATTTTGCTGCACTTCGGCTAAAGCTGCTTCGGCGTCTGCATTTCCCGTCAGCTTGTGCCAAATCTTATCACGCAAAGGTTTCAGCTTTTCTAAACCCGCTTCGATACCTTTACCAACCGCAGTTTCCACCAATTTGCCAAAAGCGATTTCTGCGATCTTTGCTGCTGCCAGTTCAAGTGCCATAAGTTAGAGATTGGGGATGGTGTCATTTTAGTTTTACTCGATCGCCATCCAGTCCGCCAACGCCGATCGCACCCAAAACCAGCAACAAACCACAAACCATACCCTAACAGTTAGGTAAAATTTTGTAGGTAAACAGGCATTCCGCCCAGCCTGCACAAGCTAGAAGAAAGATGACCGAAGAGCCTAATTCTCATCAAACCAGCCCAACTCAGCCAGATTTGCCTACTGAGAGTCCAGACGGTGGTAGTGACAATGGAAGCGTTGCAAATCAGCCTCGCACTGGTGAATTTTCAGCATCGGTGGGGACCAGAGAACCAGAAAGGTTCCTGTCTAGCCTTGCACAATCGGAAATTGCCATCCAAAAAAATGTCGCCGCCACCACCGCTGTCCCATACCGTTCCGCCTCTTGGATTATCGTATGCGCGATCGCCCTGATGTTCGTGGGGATAATCCTCAATAACTTCTTCCTTGGCATATCCGGATCGACAGTCGCCCTACTCCTATCCCTGCGACTAATGTGGCCCCTCCTACAATCCTGGTTAAATGATTTGCAGCCCCACGAGCGATCGCAGCTCTTAGGCATCATCGGCTTTTTAGCCGCCATATTAGGCTTATTCAAATTTATTGGTGTTTACCAAGGCATTAGTCGTTGGCTGGAACGGATTAAATGGGATGAATTCGGTTCCTGGGCAGAATGGACTGGCGCTTTAGGGCAAATTATGATCGCCGTTCTCGCCGTCTATATTGCTTGGCGTCAATACGTCATCTCCAAAGACTTAACCATTCAGCAAAACATCATCACCCAACAACAAACCATCGATGCTTACTTCCAGGGCGTCTCAGATCTAGCATTAGATGACGAAGGAATGCTAGAAGATTGGCCTCAAGAACGAGTCTTTGCAGAAGGACGCACAGCCGCTATTCTCACCAGTATCGATGCACAAGGTAAAGCCAAAGTCCTCAGATTTTTGTCCCAGTCCAAATTACTCAGCCCCCTCAAGCGCGATCAACACTTAGGACGAGCCATCCTCAATGGTTTCGGCGGTTACGAGGAAGACCGCGATTATGGCGTGCGAGTCATCGATCTGGGCGTTATGCTAGCTGGAGCAAACCTTTCCTATACCGATCTGCGTTGGGCCGAACTCAGCGACGCCAATCTCGTCAGAGCCAATCTCAGAGCCTGCGATTTGGCACACGCCAATCTTTCTCGTACCATTTTGTACGAAGCCAATCTAGTCGGTGTCGATCTCAAAGGAACCCGCTTATTTTACGGTTCTGCCAAAACCGCCAGCCCCCGCAGCCGCACCGTATTGGCCGACTATCAAACTGGGGTACACACAGGAGCCGTGGTTGAAAAGGCCGATTTTACTGGCGTTCAGCGCTTATCGGAAGAACAGCGCTATTACTGCTGCGCCTGGGGTGGTTCCCAAACCAGAGACACTATTCCCGGTGGTTGCGATGGTATTCCCAATAAATTAGGCCGATGATATAGCTAAGAAACGCAGCTAACGACTCTCATTCGCGGCTATACGAACAAAGACCGCCTGCGCGGTCTAATATAGCTAGGGACTAGGGGCTAGGGACTAGGGACTAGGGTAAGAAGGGTCTAAATCAAGGGCTTCGTCGTGAGACGTTCGGCGAGCGCCGAAGTCCGAACGGTTTCAGGAATTAAGAATGTCCTAACCGCCCTGGGGGTTGCTATACCAAATCCGCTCTATTATTTAGCCCGCCTTCGCGGGCTTTGTCTGTGTAGCCGCGACTTTAGTCGTCAGGCTCTTGTTGGGGCGAAGCTTGCGGGCTGTAAAACTTTCGCTCTTCCCATAGATTTCCGGCCCGAATGATTCGCCCCTACCATTACTGAATGAATCAGTGTTCTAGCCCCTAGCTATACTAGGACTTACGCACCGAGTACCAAATTACGCCATTCTGGGCGTTTATAAAGAAGCTGAAACCCTTGTGCTGCCGTTACAGTGCGTAAGTCCTATATACATTAAATCCAGGAGGGAAACCACATTCTGATTTGGAAACTTTGCGGCGATAAAGGCAATCCTAAATAGACTGGTAACCAGAAGACAAAAGCCACCAAAATCAGAAAGATAGCAGTAACGCCCATTGCCCGCAGTCGAGGTCTTGGGCTGTGGAGCCAGCGTTCTACCAGCCACGCCAAAGCCAAAAATGCAAAGATAACTCCACCCATATATAAATAGATAAAAGTGCAGCGAGTCACCTTGATCCAAGGCAAAAAGTTAGCCGCATAGTTCAGCACCAAGTAAAGCACGCACCACAATTCCTTTTGCTGAGGAAAGTAAACGGCGCTTCTATCTAAATTCCCAGATGTTGTAACCCAAACCCAGACGCGCTTAACCAATTCCCCAACCAATAGCAAAATTGCGATCGCAGATAACCACCATAAAGCCGGGTTTCCCATCGCATGAACATCGTAAATAACTTTCGCAGTACCCGCAGGCAAAGGCGGCAAAGATGGAACAGATTCTGTGGTATTGCTAGCAGTTTCGTAAAGATAAACTACCGGACGCACTATCAAAGGCCAACTGTACCACTTGGAGCAGTAAGGATGAACTTTTGGCCCATTTTGCATTCGTTCGTGGAATCCCAGGATTTGCTGGTGCAATTCCCAAAATCCTCTTTCTGTGTTTATCTCTAAGTGAGGAATCCAAACTAAGTAGTAGATTAAAGCGGGAATAACACCCAAATAAAATAAAATCTCCAATAAATTAACCCGCGTCAAATTTTGCAGCGGTGACTGATTATCTGCCCCTCTGCGACTCTGCCCCTCTGCGACTCTGCCCCTCTGCGACTCTGCCCCTCTGCACAAGCGCGCCCATCGCATCACCCAAGCACAAATCCAAATCAGATAAATGCCCAATAAAAATGCCAGTCCATTCCACTTAACCCCTACTGAAGCCCCCAAACAAATGCCGGATAAAGCTAAACAAAACCAGCGTCCACCACGCTGTTGTTCGAGTGCTAGCAGAAAAAACCATTGACCCAAAAGTCCAAAGAAAACTAGATAAATGTTAATCAGAGCGTAGCGGGATTCCACTAGAAATAAGCCATCGCAGGTTGTAAATAAAGCTGCAATCAAAGCATAACTGGGGCGGCGACTCAACTGATAAGCTATTCCCCCCACAACTAAGGGCAGCAACGAGCCTGTCAGAGCATTCAGCCATCGGTAACTAATGGGAGAAAGCTGTGTACCCGCCAAGTTATTGACTGTATCTTGGCCGAAATGAAAATAATTTCCAATTGATATACCAAGAGCGATCGCATATTTGCCCAAAGGCGGATGGGCATCAAATAAAGGAGTATGAGTTAAGTAGTTATAGGCATATTTAACATAATAAATCTCATCAAATACGAGTGTGTTGAATCGGCTCAATCCCCAAAAGTGCAAAGCTAGTGACAACAGAAATACACTCGCCATCCCCATTCCAAACGAGGGAACAAGCTTTTTGAAAAAAGTCATTCGATTTTGGATTTTGGATTTTAGATTTTGGATTGACCCCACGGATGAATCCGGCTAGCGACCAAACCAATAATTTCTTGGTCATAAAATGTCAATTGTCTGTCCCGTTTCAGCTGACCGACGGGCAGCATCAGCCACTTTGAGGCTATACAAGCTGGCATCTAGAGTCACATACAGGGGCTTTCCCTCTAGTAAGCGATCTAACACCATAGTGGTTTCTTTGGCAAATAAACCACGGCGACTGCCCACCTCGATGGGGGTCGTTTCCTCGCCCCGCACCAGTTGACCTCGATCGCCATCAAAAATAAGGCTGCCTTGCTCTCCATAAACCTCAAAAGGACGTGCTGCCTGCCAAAAAGTTTCCCCTTTGCCATAGGTTACCTCAGCCACCAACCCACTGGTAAAGCGCAATTGGGCAGTGCAAAGACAGGCGGTGTAAAATACCGATTCGTTACCCCAAAATCGACTTTGGCAGCTAACGCTCTTTACTGTGCCAAACAAATCCGTCAGTCGATGGATGCGGGAAAGGGCTCCGCTAAAGGGAAAGCCGAATAGTGTTGGGTTGTAAGTCCACTTGCGGGGCGCGGGCTTTTGGGGGTTAATGGTGCTGTAGCGGGCATAAAATGCCGTGCCAATTTCCGGTAAGTATTGCCGCAGTGCCTGGTGCAGTCCGCCTAGCAGTTCGATATGCTCGACGTGCAGGAGTTTGCCCCTACTTTGCGCTAAAGCAATCAGTTCTTCGGCTTCGGTAGGGTTCAAAGAAAGTGGATATTCAACCACAACGTGCTTACCGGCGTCAAGGGCTGCGCGTGCGATCGGGCCATGTTCGCTATTAACAGTGGAGACAATCACCAGATCCACATGAGATAGCTCCACTAGCTGCTGCCAATCCGAGAAAGCTTCAGCTTGGAACGTTTGACAGAACGACTGCGTTTTTTCTGGTGTATGACCGGCAACGGCTACTAAATGGCTTCGGGAATCCGATTGCAAGGTTTCGGCCCTTAGTTTGGCCGCATAACCCGTACCAACCAGCCCCACCTTCAAGGGCATTGTGACAGAAAAATGGGCAGGAGCATTCATCGCGTGTAGGGGCTTTCTTGCTAGGGGCTAGGGGCTTTCTTGCTAGAGATTGGTGAGCTTCATAACTCATAACTCTGCCAATTCTTAGTCCCTGCGGGTGACCTTCCGCAATAAGTATAAGCAATTAGGATGAAATTAAGAAAATTAATTACGAATCCCATTCACCGAAACTGCCAATTGAGTATCAAAAATCTTTACTTTTCCCGTAGTATCAAAAAGTGAAGCAAACCGCAAAGCAGACCCGCGCAAAGCATAACTTGCCAGGAATGCTTAAGGAAAACTTATATTGCCGTTTAGTGATACTTGAGAGGACTGCTCATGGCTACAACTTACAAGGTGACGTTACAGAACGACGCAGAAGGGTTAAACACCACCATTGACGTAAAAGACGACGAATATATTCTTGACGCTGCCGAAGAACAAGGAATTGACCTGCCCTATTCTTGTCGCGCTGGTGCTTGCTCGACCTGTGCTGGCAAAATCACCGCAGGTGAAGTTGACCAAGGTGACCAGTCCTTCCTGGATGACGATCAGATCGAAGCTGGGTACGTGCTGACCTGCGTAGCTTACCCCAAATCTGACTGCACCATCATCACTCACCAAGAAGAAGAACTGTACTAGAGAATCCAGATCTGGCAGGAATCAGGAGGCAGAATTTCGCCCGACTCCTGGTTCCTGACTCCTGGGTCACTGGGCCTGCCAAAAGCTGATGGAATCGTTAAGGGGCTGGATTTGAGTGCCGGGATAATAAAAGTTCAGAATCTGCTGACTGGACCAACCCAGATTCCCTAACTGATAGGCACCCGTTTGACTCAAGCCGACGCCGTGTCCGTATCCACCCCCGACAAAGGCGTAGCCCCATAGAGTTTGGTTGTCTTTTTTGACGGGATCTAGATAAAACAGCGTGCTGATAGGAGCGAGAAAGGCGCTGCGAACTTCTTCTTTGTGCAGTTCGATCGCACCCCGATCGGTCTGCACGACCATTTTAAGGATGCGCCCACTTGGGGATCGCTCTACCACCTGCATCTGCTGAACCATTTTAAACTTGGCCAGCGGATGTTTTTTGTCCTGGAGATACTTCTGCAACTGCAGCGCCAGGTCTGGAAGGCTGGTTTCTTTGCGCCAGCGAAACAAACTTTTGCCCTCTTCGTTGAAGCCTTTCTGCAAGTTGATAAACTTCCGTAAGTTTTGATCGTCTGCCAAACTGTCGCGACCCAGATCCCAAATATTGCTCACCGCATCCACCACCGGACGTAGATAAGGCCGCTCTGCACCGTTCCAAATATCTTTGAAGGAGGCGGTGACGCCGCCAGTTGTGGAAGAATAAACTGCATCGATCAACTCGTTGTTGTAGACGATCACTAAGCCTTTCGTGGCTGCGATCGCTTTATCCGTCTGGGGAAAAGCACCGCTGAGTCCGTAATAAACTTGGCAGTGAATGTCCGCAGAAAGTTCGTAACCATCGATCGCAAATCGGCGTAAGTTCCGCAGGGCGTAAGTCCGCGCCAAAATCGTCTGGGCTTCTAGAGCCGCATAAGGTGCCCTGGCTCCAATTTCATTCGGCACAACCCCCCGCAAATATGTCTCTAGGGGTACTTGATTGACTAAGGTGTAGGTGCCGTAAGCGTTAGGCTGGAGTCGGAGAACTCCGACGAATATCCGCCCGGTTCGATCGTTTTTACCCTGATATACCTGAATCCTATTTCGCTCGGATACGATCTCTAGGTTTTTGCGGTTGTAGCGCAAACCATTGACCACCCAAGACGGCTTTGGTTCCTGTTTCTTAATTTCCGTATCCAAATAAGCCGTTTTAAAGCCTTGGGCTTCCAGACTCTGAAGCAGCAACCGTCGCAGTAAGGGAGTACTGTAAATATCCCGTTTGGCCCAAACCTGCCAACGTCTTGGCTGAGCTATCTCGACTTCAATCCCTTTTGCACGCCACTGTTCGGCACTATCTTCCGCTGTCTCGAAGTTTGGGTTGGTACTGAGGACAACTTGCTCTTGCACTTCTGGCACTGCTAGCGGTTGCATCTGTATTTCCAGCTTGATGCTGTTCGCCAAAACAGTTTGTGGCTCCATATTTCCAGCTAGGAACCGCAATGTCAAGCCTTTGCCCTCTGTCGCCTTCAAAGTCAGCTCGTCCTCCGGTGTGGCACCAAATCGCTGCACAATCCCGACTTTGAGTTCCACATCCCCACCCACAGCCGTTGCTCGCACGTCTGCTGTGAGTCCTACCAAACAAAACACGGTCACCGCTGTACGCCACCAGTAACCCACCCATCGACTGTCGCGATACCGAGTTACCATCACAATCTCTCTGAGGATAGAAGTAGTTCTCTGCATCAGCTGCCTCGCGATATATCTTTTTTGATCGAGCATAGCTTTACGCTTTCTATCTATCTAGTCCCTTATTCCATCATTTGGGAACGCCGTCTGTAAAACGCTGTCAGCCTTTCGCGAAGTTAATCGGCCTCAAAGTTGGTAAAGGGCAACTTGAAGTCATAACGAGTATGATTAAAAGGTAGAGACTTAGGTATGGAAGCAGTAACACGCCCGATGGTTAGAATACAGGAAATTCCCCTACGGCAGATTCATCGTCCCCTGATTCGACAGACCGATCCTACAAAAGTGGACGCATTAGTGGAATCGATTCGATCGATCGGTCAACAAGAACCGATCGACGTTCTAGAAGTAAACGGACAATATTATGGCTTCTCCGGTTGTCACCGATTTGAGGCTTGCCAGCGACTGGGCCAAGAAACCATCCGTTGCAGAGTCCGCAAGGCGACCCCCTCGGTTTTACGGATGCACCTAGCCTGAGATCAAAAATTTCATTCCTAAATCAGGACAAAAATATGCAACTTCACGACAAAGCTATACCAGTAAACATCGGCATTGACGAACAAGCTCGCCAAGAAATTGCCCAAGGACTGTCTCGCCTGCTAGCGGACACCTATACGCTTTACCTGAAAACCCACAACTTTCACTGGAACGTCACAGGCCCCATGTTCCAGACATTGCATTTGATGTTCGAGACGCAGTACACTGAATTGGCTCTAGCTGTGGATCTAATTGCGGAACGAATCAGAGCTTTGGGCTTTCCGGCGACTGGAACTTACAGCGATTATGCAAGGTTAAGCTCGATAAAAGAGACAGCAGGCGTTCCCAAAGCGCAGGAAATGATCCGCCTACTGGTTGAAGGTCAAGAAGCTGTAGTGCGAACCGCTCGCTCTATCTTCCCTAGCGTTGAGGGGGTGAATGACGAACCAAGTGCCGATCTCTTGACTCAGCGGATGCACATACACGAAAAGAATGCTTGGATGTTAAGAAGTTTGCTCGAAGATTCACCAACCTCGCCCTAAAGGGACGAGGATTGTCCGAATTGGTTCGGACAACGTAAGAGGCGAATAGCCCGTTGAGACTCAACTTGGTACATACATCCGAATGCTTCTCTAGTTCGGAGCTCTGTAAGCCTAATTGGTTTAGGCGTTGGGAAAGCCAAGACATCCGGCGTTGAGTTGGGCGAAGAGACTTGTGCGATTCGTTGAGGTGTGAATCACGGTGAAAGCCCGTACATAGCACTTCCAGCCTGACAGCAGTTACTGTCAACAAAAGGCTGAACTCTCGGTCTGATAAGGGTGTAAGCCCCTTCTGCCAGACTCAGGCATGACTCCCTACCTGCCCACACCGACCAAGCTCGATTCTTGGAGAGTGAAGCTGGGAACAGAGCGCAATCAGACATCTGTTATGAGATAACACTGGCGCTAACGGGGAGTCCCTATGATGAAACCGAGCCTAGAAAAGCGACCTATTCGCGAGCAGGACATAACACTAAAACCCTGACTTCATTGGAGATAAAACCCGCCGCATACTAAGTCTAATAGCGGTAAGAGTCCAGGGTTTCCAATGGTCGAATTGGCTACATCTAACGGGACGAACAATCAACCGAAGGAACGAATAAAAACGGAATGTGGGTCTAGAGGATGTCGAACCTCAAGTAGGACAGACGAGCGTCGGAATTCCCACAATTCGGGTAGGATTCAGCGTAATTGCTGAAAGGTGTTCAGAAAACACGAACTGGAGAAGAGTATGTTTAGACGCAGCAGAAATGCTAGCGAAACTTGGAAGAATCTGCCCTGGAAGAAATTCCAGAAGGATTTATTCCGCCTCCAAAGGCGAGTGTTCAAAGCGATTCAGGTTGGAGACAAACGGAAAGCTATGTCCTTACAAAGGTTGATACTCAAGTCAACCGCAGCTAGGATGCTGGCAATACGTCAGGTAACACAGCTAAACGCTGGAAAAAGAACGGCAGGTATAGATGGTAAAGCCTCACTCAATCATGAGGAAAGGTTGAACCTAAGTGAAGAACTTAGAACCAAAAGTAGCAACTGGAAACATCAAAGACTACGGGAAATACCCATACCTAAGAAGGACGGGACAACCCGCCTCTTAAAAGTGCCTACTATCGGGGATAGAGCTTGGCAATGCCTTGTAAAACTAGCCCTAGAACCAGCAGCAGAGGCAACCTTCCACGCTAGGAGTTACGGATTCAGGACAGGTAGGGCGACACATGACGCTCAGAGATACCTGTTCAATAACCTACGCTCGTACTGCAACGGAATAGAAAAACGGGTTATAGAACTCGATATCGAAAAATGCTTCGACAGGATTGCTCACAAATCTATAATGGAACGACTCATTGCCCCAACGGGTATTAAGCTCGGAATATTTCGATGCCTTAAAGCAGGAGTCAACCCAGAATTTCCCGAACAGGGAACCCCGCAAGGGGGGGTGGTGAGTCCCCTATTAGCTAACATCGCACTCAATGGTATAGAGGACATCCACCAATCTGTCAGATATGCAGACGACATGGTGTTCATTCTAAAGCCCAAAGACGATGCAGTAGCAATACTTGAGCAGATAAGCCAGTTTCTAGCGGAAAGGGGGATGAAGATTAGTGAAAAGAAAACCAAGCTAACCGCTACGACAGATGGGTTTGATTTCCTCGGCTGGCACTTCAAAGTGCAAAGTAACGGGAAGTTTAGATGCGTCCCTTCAGAGGACAATTACAAGGCTTTTCGTCAGAAAGTAAAACACATCGTCAACAACTCGAATTATGGCGCTACCACAAAGGCTGAGAAATTAGCCCCTGTAGTTAGAGGTTGGAGGAATTACCACCGCCACTGCAAGATGGACGGGTCAAGAAACTCGCTCTATCACATTGAAACAAGGGCTTACAGGGTATTCAACAAGGAATCTAAACAGAATCGCTCAACCAGTAAGAAGTTATTGGATAAAGCATTCCCATCAGTCCCTTACTCCGAAAACAAATTCATTAACGTCAAAGGGGAAAAATCACCCTACGACGGAGATGTTCCCTACTGGAGTGAGCGTAACAGCAAGCTCTACGACGGTGAAACCTCTAAAGCTCTCAAAAAGCAAAACCATTCATGTGGGTATTGTGGACTAAAAATGCTTAGTAACGAGAAGGTACACCTCCATCATATTGATGGAAACCATAACAATTGGAAGAAAAACAACCTTCTAGCCATTCACGAAAGCTGCCACGATTACATTCACATGGGCAAAAGCGCAAGCCAAGAACGTCGGGAGCCGGATGCGGTGAAAACAGCACGTCCGGTTCTAACTGAGAGGGGCGGGAGGTAATACTCCCCCTCGACTCAACCAAACAATTTTGGGTTATACCAAATCATGCGAATTCCAGTTGTTTCACGTGACAACCAACCATTAATGCCCACGACCCCTGCCAGAGCAAGAAAATGGATTGAATCCGGCAAAGCTGTAAAATGCTGGTCGGATGGCGGTCAATTTTACGTGCGATTGACAGTAGAGCCATCAGGCTATGCCACTCAAGACATTGTAATTGGCATCGACCCTGGTAAGCATTATTCAGGAATTGGCGTCCAATCAGCAAAATTCACTCTCTACACGGCACATTTGATTCTGCCATTTAAAACAGTGCGCCAACGAATGGACGCACGACGATTAATGCGGCGGGGACGTAGAGGGAGAAGGATTAACCGAAAAGTGGCATTCTCAAAACGCGCTCATCGTCAACAACGATTTGACAATCGTTGTCATAGTAAACTAGCTCCATCAATTCGAGCTAACCGTCAACTCGAACTCAGGATAGTATCCGAACTGAGCAAAATTTATCCAGTCACAGAAATTAGGTACGAATATGTTCGGGCTGATGTGGATTTGACATCAGGGCGCAAGAAAGCTAAATCGGGGAAAGGTTTCTCCCCCGTGATGGTAGGTCAGCGCTGGATGCTGAGTCAGTTAGAAAAGCTTGCACCAGTTACCACAATTGAAGGTTATCAAACTGCTTTAACCCGTGCATATCTGGGGCTATTCAAAAATAAAACTCAAAAGTCTTCGGCTGAGTTTAACACTCACGCTGTAGATGGGGTAGCAATTGCTGCGTCTGCCGCAAGTTGAGTACAGACGCTATCACAAAACAACAGAAAGTGGTGCGAACTGGTTTGGTTTCGTTGCTGTTACCCCTGCACTATTCTTTGTGATTCGTCGCCCCCCTATTTCTCGTCGTCAACTTCATTTAATGGTTCCCTCTATTGGCGGCGTCAGGCGTAAGTATGGCGGTTCTACAACTCGTCATGGTGTTCGCAAAGGTGATTTGGTCAATTCACCAAAAGGGATTGGCTACGTTAGTGGCGACACGGAAAAACAGATATCTGTCAGCGATGCTAACTGGAAACGGTTAGGGCAGATAGCATCTAGCAAGGTGACGTTAATTCGGCGTTCAACTGGATTAATTGTTGCTAGCTAGATTTCAGTAAAGCCGTCCTCCGCTTCGCTCTTCGGACGGGGTTTCAACCCATTTCTCTGATGAACCAGTCTCCGCTTCAAGACTATACCCACCAGCTGCAACGTTTAATGCAGCTGGCGGGTGTTTCTAGTTTTAAAGCTCTCAGTCGCAAGGCAGGTGTCTCGGAACGGCAGGTAATGCGGTTGCGGCGAGGACAGGTGATGCAGATGCTCTTAGAAAATATCCTCAAACTCAGTCAAGCTTTGCAAGTGCCGGTGAGCGAGTTATTGGCAACTTTTGGCAAGAGCCAAATAAATTGGACTACAGGATCGCCAGAAACATCACCAGCATTACAGCAGGAGTACAAACGCTTGCTAGAGCAAATGGAGGAACAGCGACAATCTTTGATGCAGGAATTTGTGCAGTCGAGTCTGGAGGTTTTAGAATCTTGGCTCATCCAGTGGCCCACAGCTGCTTATGCTGCTGGGCAAAATCCTCAGCTACCGGCTGTAAAATTGCTGCCGTTGTTGCGACCTGTGGAACAGCTCGTGCAACAATGGGGGGTGGAGGCGATCGCACCCGTGGGAGCAGAGTTGCCTTACGACCCCCACCAGCATCAGCTGATGGATCTCACGGCGCAACCAGGCGATCGCATCAAGGTACGCTACACTGGCTATCGACAGGGCGATCGACTCCTCTATCGCGCCAAAGTTAGCCCCATCCAACCTATTGGACGATCGTAACAAAGCCCCGCTCTATGCTAAAGTCTATTGACTCATGCTTTTGAGCTAAAAATCTTGACAAACTGATTTCTAGGCATTATGAATCCTGTTTTTAAAGTTATTCAACCCGCTGGAATTTTAGATAGTGCAAAAGGTAGTGAATTTCGCCAGGAAATTGGCGAAATTGTGGAAAATGGAACAAATATTGTGTTAATAGATTTCCAGGATGTAACCTTTATGGATAGTTCTGGACTGGGCGCTTTAGTGTTAGGTTTGAAAACAGTTCGTGCTGCTGGAGGTAAGCTTTTTATTTGCTCGATTAATGAGCAAGTCAGAATGTTGTTTGAGCTCACTAGCATGGATCGCGTCTTTCAAATATTTCCCAACCGAGATGAATTCGCCAACGCAATAGGCTCGCTCAGCTAGTCCACAGTATGTGAAATAGATCTGGGTTTCACCCAGATCTATATATGTTTGTAGCCAATGCTAATCAAATTTAATCTCTAGGATAGACACATCATCGTCAAAAACGTCTTTAGAGTTAGCAGCCTCAACTTCTTGCAAGATCTGGTCTAAATTGCACTTGCCAGCGTTTTTAGAGTTTTTCACAAAATTAATGAAAGTATCAAGACCCCAGATAGTCCCGTCCGGTTGCGGAATTTCGTAAATCCCATCACTGAAAATGTAAAGGGTACTGGACGCCGGGATCTCGCAGAATCGATCGGTAAATACGACATCCTCGAACATACCAACAGGCATACCTGGCGTTTTCAGGTGTTGGATTGATTGCGGCGTTCCCCATAACAAGATTGCTGGGGGATGTCCGGCGCTGGCGTAAGTAAGCTGGCGCGTAACTCGGTTATAAACGCCATACCAGATGGTAAAATATTTATCGTTTTGGGAAGTCATCTGGAAAGTGCGATTTAAAGCGCTCAAAACCTGGCTGGGTTGAGAGTAATTAAGATTGGGAAGCGCTTGCGACCTCAGCAGATTCATCACCGAAATGGAGGGGAGGGCAGCTTTCAAGCCATGTCCTGCGGTATCCATTAGGTAAATCGCCAATAAATTCTCATCAAGCCAGAAATAATCGAAGCCATCGCCTCCCAAACGACTGGAGGGAATATACTTTCCTTGGATGGCGATCGGCCCATTCAATGGTTCTGGCAGGAGACTCCGCACGTATTCAGCCGCCTCAGCCAATTCCGCAGCCAGTATTTGCTTTTGGGTTCGCAAGTCGTGGCTGAGTTGGTGCAGTCGCAGTCCCGATCTCACCCGCGCTTGCAACTCATTGGGCTCTATAGGTTTGGAGATAAAATCGTCCGCGCCTGCATCCAGCCCCTTGACCCGATCTTCCACCGAATCCAGGGAAGTCAGTAGAATGAAAAACGTAGTCGATAAGCCTGCATCTGCTTTTACCCGACGGCAGACTTCTATGCCATTCATCCTGGGCATCATCCAATCACAAATAATCAGCGCCGGATGTAACTGCTGCGCCAGGGCTAAGCCTTCTTGCCCATCTTTTGCCGCCGTTACATCATAACCCTGTTTTTTCAGCAGTCTTGTCAGCACTAACTGTATTGCAGGGTCATCATCAATAACCACAATTTGAAACATGGACTAAAAATGATATTATTCTTCTAATATTGAAGCATCACTCAAAAGATCATAAAATTTCATTCTCTGCTGGGTAGTTTTAAGATCCGACACTAGCACAGATGCGATCCAAATCAAGCAAAGTTACTGTAAATTTAAGAATCACCTCCGAGTTCTGGTTTTCTTGAATGAAAGGGTTTGTCAAATTGCTAGCATCTCGTAAAAGTCATTTACAACTTCACACAGATCTGAAGGCTTTACCTCAAATGCTGTCGTGGTTTGAGCAGTTGCATCAGCCGCCAATCACAAAAAAAGTATGGTTGCAATGCCAGCTCGCCTTGGCTGAAGCCTTTACTAATGCTGTTCGCCATGCCCATAAAAATCAATCATCAGAAGTTCCTATTGATATTGAAGTGACGATATTGGACGATCGTATCGAGATGCGAGTTTGGGACTTTGGCCCCCCCTTCGATTTAGAGGCAAAGCTAAATAAGATGGTTAGCAATGAGGAAAACGAGTCTGAGGGAGGGCGGGGCCTGCAACTGATGAAGAGTATAGCCTCAAGTCTAAGTTATACTCGCACGGCTGACAATCGCAATTGTCTGTTGTTGGTGAAAAATTATGATGGGGACAACGGATTGAGCCAGTGTAGCACTACCGATTTTAGCTGATTGAATTCTCGATAGATTTCTTGCTTGACCCATTGACCGATCGCATCGAAGGGTGTAAAATCCTTTCCGCTTCGCCAGCTGATATCTTGACCCAAGGGTGTCAAATGGTTTCCGGTGAGGCTTAAAGCTGTAACCATGTCAGGAAAGCGTTTTTGCAGCAATTCGGTTAAAGGGGATGTTTGGTCGATCGTATCTTTGGTAAATTTAACCAGGAGATTGCGCCGGACTTGGTAGCCTCTGGCGATTAAGTTGTTGGTTTCTGTTGGCGAAGGCGTAAACTCGACATTGAAACCAGGATTGAAATTGAGCTGTTCGACAAAGGGGATGGCGTCCCGTGCGGCGAAGTTATTGAAAGAAATTAAGATATTTCCGGCCCGATCGACTGGAAATAGGCTACCTATAAGTAAATGTAGCTTGGAACCCATGCTGTGTCCGATCCCGTAGATGGGAAGATATCGGCGTTTCAATATAGATTTTGTCCGCAATTCATCTATGGTGCGATCGAAACTTTGCAGGACAGATTTGGCGATCGCACTATGATCGAGAGTATTGACAAACGGAGTAGCAATAACTGCGTATCCCTGGCTTCCCAGGTGTTCCAATAATAATCTATAGGTGACTTGGGGCGCAGTCGCGACAAATGCGCCTCCCAGAAAATGGACAATTGCCTTGGGATGCGGGGGAATGTAAACCCAATTACCAGAAACTTCCTGCCAGTTCATGCTCAGATTGCGTGGTTAACACTTATTCATGTTATAGCTTGTTGCGTGGGTTGACCTCACCCCCCCTGCCCCCTCTCCTCCAGAGGAGAGGGGGATAGAGAATAGACATCTCCAGAAAATAAAGGTGCGTTACCTAGAACCCTTGTAGAGACGTTGCATGCAACGTCTCTACATTCTTTGAAAGGAGATGTCTAATGGCGATCGGTGGCGGCGGATTGTGCCATACTGAGTCAGCTAGTGCCAAAACCGACGATGAATCCACTTGAAACCTACCTTCGCAATCTGCGCGATATCCGTTCTTCTGGTGCAGCAGTAAAAGAGACTTCCTACTATGGTGCTTTAGAAAGTCTTTTCAATGAGATTGGCAAAACGCTGAAACCAAAAGTTCGTTGCATTATTAGTCTAAAAAATCAAGGTGCGGGACTTCCTGATGGTGGACTCTTCACGGCTAATCAGTTTCAGAAAGCGTCTGATGCTGAACCTTTCGATTCCCAAAATCCCGAACGGGGAGTAATTGAAGTTAAGGGAACTAGGGATGATATTTGGGTAATTAGTAAAAGGGAACAAGTTTCTAAGTATTGGCAGAAGTACAGACAGGTTTTGGTGACAAATTATCGCGATTTTCTATTAATTGGACAAGATGAAAATGGCGGATCGATCGAACTAGAAAGTTATCGTTTGGCAACCAGTGAAACAGATTTTTGGGCAAAAGCTGCTAATCCGCGTCAGTTGGCGCAACAAGAAGGCGATCGCTTTCTAGAATACCTCAAGCGAGTTATGCTTTCCGCCGCACCGATAGCCGCACCCGCAGATGTCGCTTGGTTTTTGGCTTCCTACGCCCGCGACGCTAAATTTCGGATTGAAAATACAGATATTCCCGCTTTAGCTAATGTTCGCAGCGCGATAGAAGAAGCGCTGGGGGTGAAATTTGAGGGTGAAAAAGGCGATCGCTTTTTCCGCTCAACTTTAGTCCAGACTTTATTTTACAGTATTTTCTCCGCTTGGGTACTGTGGCATAAAGAAAACCCAACTCGCCCGGATAAATTTGATTGGAGAACTGCCGCTTACTATCTTCACGTACCGATGATTCAGGCGCTTTTCTATCAAATTTCCGACCCCAGAAAATTGAAAACGTTGGGATTAGTAGAAGTGCTGGATTGGACGGGAACAGCGTTAAACCGCGTCAGGCGAGAAGAGTTTTTTGCTAAGTTTGAGGAAGGGGAAGCTGTGCAGTATTTCTATGAACCTTTTCTGCAAGCTTTTGACCCGGAATTACGCAAAGAATTAGGTGTTTGGTACACGCCGACAGAGGTTGTCCGCTACATGGTTGCCCGTGTGGATACGGTGTTACGAGAAGAATTGGGAATTGAAGATGGTTTAGCAGATCCCAATGTTTATATCCTCGATCCTTGTTGTGGTACTGGTGCTTATTTAGTGGAAGTTTTAAAGCAGATTGCCGCTACCTTGAAAGATAAGGGCGAGGATGCTTTGGGAAGTTATGATGTTAAAGAAGCGGCTATTAAACGAGTTTTTGGTTTTGAAATTTTGACTGCGCCGTTTGTAGTGGCGCACTTGCAATTAGGGTTGCTGTTGCAAAATCTTGGTGTGCCTTTGGTAGATGAAAAAGAACGAGTTGGGGTATATCTTACCAATGCGCTGACGGGATGGGAACCGCCAGATGAAGATGGGAAAAAGCAAATCAAACAACTGGAATTTAATTTTCCTGAATTGAAGCAAGAACGAGATGCCGCAGATGAAGTGAAGCGAGAAAAACCGATTCTGGTGATTCTTGGTAATCCACCTTATAATGCCTTTGCTGGTGTTAGCCCAAAAGAAGAAAAGGGATTGGTAGAAGCTTATAAGGAAGGGTTGATTTCTGAGTGGGGAATTAAGAAATTTAATTTAGACGATCTCTATATTCGTTTCTTTCGATTAGCCGAACAAAGGATTGCTGAAAAAACTAATAAAGGTGTAGTTTGTTATATCTCAAATTTTTCTTATTTGGGCGATCCATCTTTTGTGGTAATGCGGCAAAGGTTTCTGAGTGAATTTGATAAACTTTGGTTTGATTGCCTAAATGGGGATAGTCGGGAAACTGGTAAACTGACGCCAGAAGGTAAGCCAGATCCTAGTGTATTTTCTACTGAGTATAACAGAGAAGGGATTCGGGTAGGAACTGCGATCGCTCTCATGGTACGTCAGGAAAATCGCACCGAGAAACCATTAGTTCGTTTTCGGCATTTTTGGGGTGCAAATAAACGAATAGATTTGCTTGCTAGTCTGAATATTCAAGATTTTGATGCCGATTATGAGTTGGGAAAACCAGATCGGAATAGTCGTTACTCTTTCCGTCCATCTAATGTTAGTTCCCACTATTTAGAATGGCCTAAATTAGTTAATTTGTGTGCGGAACCTCCTAGTAATGGTTTATTTGAAAAACGTGGTAGCGCATTAATTGATATTGACAAAAAAAATGTTGAAAAGCGAATGCAGATGTATTACGATGCTGCAATTGATTGGGAAACAATCAAATTATTGGGTACGGGATTGACAGAAGATGCGGCTGGATTTGATGCCAAAAAAGTTCGTTCAAAAGTGCAAGCTGCTGAAGATTTCCAAGCTAACAAACTCTGCCGTTATGGAATTCGCGCTTTTGAAACTCGCTGGTGCTACTATAGCGATGTAAGCCCGCTTTGGAATCGTTCTCGACCTTCACTTTGGGCGCAGTGTTGGCAAGGTAATACTTTCCTGATCAGTCGTCCCACAGGTGTAGCAAATCCAGAAGGAGTGCCGCTATTTTTCACTCCAATTATAGGAGATAATGATTTCTTACGCGGTCATGCTTACTATTTTCCTATACGTCTACGCCCTAGATCAAATAAAAGTTCTAAAAAAGCAACTAAACAAGATACGCTTTTCGATGTAGATGCGATTTTAAATACCACGCCAACGGCTAATCTTTCGGCTGCTAGTCGTACTTATCTTGCCCAATTGGGTATTACAAATCCTGACGTTGATGCCGATACAGCGGGCTTAATTTGGATGCACGCTTTAGCAATTGGCTATTCCCCAGCATACTTAACTGAAAATGCTGATGGTATTCGCGATAATTGGCCACGCATACCTTTACCTAATTCTAAACGTTTATTGTTAGAATCAGTCGAGATAGGGAAAAAAGTAGCTGTATTACTAGATACAGAAAATCCGGTAGTTGGGGTGACATCGGGAAAAATTAGACTAGAATTAAAAGCGATCGCGGTTATTTCCCGTACAGGAGGCGGACAACTAAACCCCGATACTGGTGACTTAGCAATTACTGCTGGTTGGGGTTATTCCGGCCAAAACAATGTCACAATGCCAGGTAAAGGAAAAATCATCACCCGTCCTTACACACCTGAAGAAATTGCTGGTATTGAAGAAGGCACAAAGGCGCAAGGTTTAAAATCGGAAATAGCCATAAATTTACTGGGAAATAATACTTGTGATATTTACCTGAATGAACTAGCATACTGGAAAAATATACCCGTAAATGTCTGGGAATATACAATTGGTGGCTATCAGGTAATCAAAAAGTGGCTTTCTTATCGAGAGGAGAAATTATTAGGGCGATCGCTAACTAAAGAAGAAGTGCGCGAAGTAATGAATATGGCGCGTCGCATCGCCGCAATTTTATTATTACAACCGTCCATAGATGGAAATTACCAGACTATTAAACAGTCATCATATAACTGGCAAAAGTTTTTCACAAATTGAATTTTTACATAAACATAAAAATGGAGTTAATATGAGCGATTTTAAAACACGATTAGCCAGTATGCCGCCATCGCAGCAGGGGGAATTTCTCGACAAACTACCTGCTGCTTTAGCTGCCAAATCCCAAAGCGAACAACTGCTAAAATTATTAATTGATTTCGATTTTATCAATGCCAAAATTTCGGCTTTCCCACCGCAGCAGCTAATCCCCTAAAAAAGGGGGAATTAAATCTCTCACCGCACTTGCTCAAACTTCTTTCTTTTGTGCAGCAGCAGTGCCTTTAGCTTCAGCCCTACGTTGCCATTTTTCGGCCAAAGCGGTTAGTCCTCCAGTCATTTCCCTCAGTTTTTGTTCGGCTTCCTTAGCAAGTTCTAGGATTTCTTGCAATTCCTTTTCATCCAGTTCTGGTTTTGTTATTGTAAGTTCTCCAAACGAGTTTTGATCGCACTGACTCTTATTTTAGTTTCTAACGCTCGACCCAGTTCCGTTGCCAAATCTTCTCCTGTTTGCTGAATCTCTTCATTTGTAATTGTTTTAGCTGCCGAAAGGTTTTCAACAATAGTTTGAATTATTCTCCTACAAATGTTTACCAAAAAACATTGAGGTATTCAGATAAGCAAATAATTGAGTCAGCATAGCGTTATTAGGAAAACTCTCTAGACTAGAACGGGCAAGGATCATTCCGTCCAGCGCTTCCCGCTCAATCCGATCCAACTCTTGGTTCAATTGATCAATGAGAGCTTCAATTTCTGATGGAATAGACATAAGTAAAATTATATCTCAGCATCAATGAGCGATCGCGTGGAACACAGCATAGTCAATATTCCTCCTGCTGTGTCCCTAGATTTCCTGCCGCATTCTTAAAAAAGCTCATCCTCAGAAGGTTCGCGATTGGCAAACTCAGAGGGTGGGCGTTCGTTACTCCATGCCCACCAAACACTACCACACTGGCACTGGTAGAACTCCTGCCATTTTTTGCGGTAGTCTTCGGTATAGACTGGCGATCGTCTATTGATCCAGACCCGAGAGGCTTCCATGCAGGTAGCGCGGCAAGCGGGACAGCTGAACTCGTGGGCGTGAGTCGCAACTTCAGTCCAGTTGGGCGGAATTGGGGCAAAAGCTTCCATGCGTCAAACTTCCTGGGGTGTAGAGGCCATTATCGGCTTTGTGAGAGTGGATATGATATCGTAGATAACTTTGCCAACGGCAGTCGAATTTTAAGCTTTACCTAAATTAGGAACTTCTTACTCGATCTTGCATCACGAGTCGTGCAGCATCACCTCAGTTATAAGATTATTGTCTTGGGTGTATCGTGACCTACCCTCGATCGGTTAATTTTTCGGTAAACTACTGATTTTAGCGTCGCCAGACTTTTGGGCCTTTATTCTCCCAGCAAGGATCTACCCATGTCCCATCCTTTCTACCTCAACATAATTTCCTTTTTTGGTATATTTGGCTTATGCGCGATCGCCTGGTTATTTTCCGAACACCGACGAATCATACCCTGGCGCGTCATCATATCCGGCATTGCCTTGCAATTAATTCTAGGCGCTTTAGTATTTCTGTTTCCACCCACCAGAGTAGCCCTGCAATGGTTTAGCAGCTTACTAGATACTGTATTTATTGCAGCCGATGCCGGAGCTAGATTTGTCTTTGGCGCGAATATCGTCCCCAGACCAGATGTAGTACCTCCTGTGAATCTGGGTTATATTTTTGCCTTTCGGGCATTACCCACAGTGATATTCTTTTCTGGGCTGATGGCATTACTCTACAACATTGGTGTTATTCAAGTAATAACCGAAGTTTTTGCCAAAGTTTTTTATGCCGTCATGCGCTTGAGTGGCGCAGAAGCATTGAGTGGCGCTGCCAATATCTTTGTAGGTATTGAAGCAGCGATCGTCGTCAAGCCTTATTTAGCCAAAATGACGCGCAGCGAACTTTGTGCCATTTTGTCTTGTTGTTTTGGTACAGCAGCTTCATCAACTCTGGCAATTTATGTAAGTTTCCTTAAACCAGTTTTTCCCAACATCTTGGGGCATTTGGTATCTGCCTCAATCATGGCAATTCCCGCTTGTTTCGTTCTCTCAAAAATTTTGGTTCCTGAAACCGAAGTTCCTCTCACTGCTGGGGGTATTCCCAAAGAACAAAAAGCATCAAAAAATAGCAATAAATTCAGCGGCACGGAACTCGGCGGCGAAGAGTTAAATGACGATCTAAATGACGAATTTAAACAGGAGACGGTGGGAGGAGAACCAATCGAGCGAGTTAGCCCTTTAGATGCAGCAATTGTGGGAGCATTGGATGGGGTGAAAATGGCAGTGGCGATCGCAGCCGTCCTGATTTTAATTTTGGGTTTAGTTTCTTTAATCAATCAATTTTTTGGTTGGCTGGCAGTTTTACCATCTCCAATAGGCGACGTTTTTAAAGTCGTGACTTTACAAAATATTCAAGGATTCTTATTTTATCCCCTCACTCTCTTAACAGGAGTACCCTTTGACGAATCTTGGACAGCATCGGTAATTATTGGGCGCAGACTCCTAGAAACAGCCATTCCCCCCTACCAATCCTTAGCAGAAGCAGCAGCAGCAGGGCAAATAAGCGATCGCACCGTCTTAATCGTCAGCTACGCCCTCTCAGGATTCGCCCACCTCGCCTCCGTAGGTATTTTCGTCGGTGGTACGATCGCCCTGATACCTTCCCGACGCAAAGATATCTCAGAATTAGGTTGGAAAGCTCTATTTGTCGGCACCTTAGCAACTATAATGATTGCTTGTGTCGCTGGCGTTTTCGACACCGGCAACCGCAGCATCTTAGGAGACAAAAAAGCTCCTGCCCCCACAGCAGCCCCAATTCAATCCCCAGCACCGACTCCCGCCGGTATTGCTCCCCATATACCACAAACTGCACCAGAAATCAAGCCCCCTACCCAAACTGCTCCCAAACCAAGTCAGCTTTAAACATTGGGTTTTCCCTAGTCCCTAGCCCCTAGCCCCTAGCCCCTCTGATTGTATGGAGCCAACTTCTGAAATTCGTCGCCTTTTGGATATCATGCCTGCCTCCGGTCGCATGATGACGAAAATTATTAGCAAACCGGAACAGGCAAAAGTAGTTGATACCCAGTTTCCCCTACCCTGGTCTGGGGAAAGACCGATTTGGATTAATTTTGACTTGTGGGGTAGATTAACCAGACCGCAGCGCGATTTAATCCTATTGCAGACAATTAGTTGGTTGACTGGAATCAAGTGGTTTAAGCCGGATTTGTACCAAGGCGTCACAGTAGCCGGATTTTTGGGCGCAATGGTGGAACTCGTACAGGGGGATGCGGTGGGTGTGATAGTCGCGGGTGGATTAACTGCCCTTGCTACCACCCAAATCTGGCGCAGCACTCGCAGTTCCCAGTCTCAGTTAGATGCGGATGAAGCTGCAATCAAAATAGCGCAACGGCGCGGCTACTCGGAAGTAGAAGCAGCCCAGCACCTGCTTTTGGCGATCGAAACCCTAGCCAAAATTGAAGCGCGTCCCAGCTTGAATTTTATCGAATTATTGCGCTGCCAAAATTTGAGAGCGATCGCAGGACTCTCCCCAATGGGCGTCCCCGAAACCATCAAGCGGGAATAAACGTTACTAGCTAGTGGTTAGTGGGTTGTTGTTTTTTCGACTAACAACTAACCACTAACTACTATAGCGATCGCTAAAGGAGATTTGGTAATAGTTTCTTCTGCCTTCAATAACATATTAAGGTACTGCTCTATGAGTAATTTGTTTGAAAAAGATGGTCATACCATTCATCATGGTGACGCGATTACTATACTTCGTGCATATATACCTGATAGTTCTGTCGATCTTATTTTTGCAGATCCACCTTACAATATTGGCAAAAAGTTTGCAAATTTTCACGATCGGTGGTTTTCAGACGAGGAATATAGTGAGTGGTCTTACCAGTGGTTAGAAGAATGTATAAGAGTTCTTAAACCATCTGGTAGTCTCTACGTAATGACGAGTACACAAGCTATGCCTTACTTCGATATATTTCTGCGTAAACGTCTTCATATACTTAGCAGAATTGTATGGCATTATGATAGTTCTGGAGTGCAAGCTAAAAAACATTTTGGTTCTATATATGAGCCCATTCTTTATTGCGTAAAAGATCCCCAAAAATATGTCTTTAATTCTGAAGACATAAAAGTAGAAGCGAAAACTGGCGCTCAAAGAAAGCTCATTGACTATAGAAAGCCTGTGCCAACGCCATATAATACAACAAAAGTTCCAGGAAATGTTTGGAATTTTCCGCGAGTTCGCTATCGTATGTTTGAGTATGAAGAGCATCCATCACAAAAGCCAGAAGATCTTCTTGAACGCATTGTAAAAGCTAGTAGCAATCTTGGTGATTTGGTACTCGATCCATTTGGTGGTTCATTTACTACGTGCGCTGTCGCTAAACGGCTTGGGCGGAGGTCAATCGGCATCGAAAGCCAGTTACAGTATATCAAAATAGGTCTCCGTCGCGTTCTAGATCTAAAAGAGATAAATGGAGAATCTTTACATCCACCTGTAAAGACATACGTTCGTAAGAAGGCTTTCAAAAATGATCGTAAAATGGATATAGGAGAAGTATTCCATGCCCTCAGTGAAACATGATTTTACAATTAAGATCGTTTCTATACTTGAGCGTTGTTGTGGTTCAGATGCAACAGAGATATTTGAAAAAAGCGAACTTCTTCAATACCTTAATATTAAAACTAGGGCAGCTAACCGTGGTTCCAAATCACGGGCAGGATTTGCAAACCATTATGCCATTTATGTCCTTGTTGAAGATTATATAAACAGAGAATTTGATAAATCTGGTAATTATAAGGATTATGATGGCGCACAATTTTCTGTTCTACTTCGTAGGCAACGCCAGTTACCTTTTGGCAGTAAACTTCAGAACCATGCTCTAAATCATCGATTGAATGAAGAATTTAAAAAATATTTTCCATCTTCGCCATATCTACCGATTCTTAGAGATGTGGAGTCTAATCGATATTGGATTAATGAAAATTTACTTATTATAACTTTGCGTGATAATATGGTCAATATTGCCAGAGCTATTAAAGAAATAATTGAAGCATATCTGGATGCACTTTTCAATCGCAGTGATAAAGCTGATAATCATAGCCATCGACAAATGGTAAAGATTGGGAACTAGCAGAACAGTTTTGCGATTTTACATCATAAGTTGCATGAAAATTGACCAGCCACAAATCTAGAGGTCTTGGCAGTGTACTCAGCGTTTTTTGCAGCGTTATTGTAGGTAAAGTCGAATTTTTACTATCTTTATGAGCCAATATAAATTGGGGAGTTGCAGGTATTTCCGAATTAGCCAAACGTTTAAATTCCCAACCTAATCCCATCACTTCTCCAGTTTGTACGTGGGTTTTATGAGTTGTGGCAATCAGCACGTTCGCCTTAGATACTTGTTGAATCACAGGTACTAATAAATCGGGGCGGTAGTATTTTTGATAACCAAGATTGAAACCAACTGTCATAGCACTCACAAATCCCATCAACCAAATAATGCAAAAGTTAAAATACAAAAGGTAAAATAAGTTTTTTCCTCTTTTTATTTTAACTTTTGACCAAGAAATCATTGGCTTGGGGGTCACCCCGGATTCATCCGTAGGGTCAATCCAAAATCCAAAATCCAAAATCCAAAATCGATTGACTTCTTGGGCGAGGCTTGCACCTACCAAAACAATCACAGCAGGGAAGTAGACAAAGTTATATCTGGCACCGCGAGTGAGGTCAATTCCCCAAAAATATGTAATGCTGAAAAACAAGACTAAACTGCTTAAAACAAATCCACCCAATAGCAAAACTGGTTTGCGAGTAGTCGGTTGTGTTAAACTTTCTTGGATACCGCGATTCAGAATAGGCAATGCCCAAAGGAAAAAAATTATCATCACTAACCCAGAGGCAATTACAATCGGTAGTGCTGTTACTTCCACAGGTAGCAAAGAAAGCATAGTAATCCAAGCAGCGATGGCTTGAAAAATTGGAGTCAGCCATTCCCATCCCATGCGATCGCTATTTTTGATCCATTCTGTAAGTTCGCTATTATAACTATGCTGCCACACCGGCAACCAAACCAATCCCCCAGCTAAAGTTCCAGCTGTCACCGCAACGAACGATTTTAGATTTTGGATTGGCGATTGGGAATTCTTCCTCTCTTTACCATGCCTCATTTCCCAATACCAAAATGCCAGTAAAACCATCCCTTCAGCACATAAAGTGAAGGCGAAGAAATAATGGCTGGCAATCCCTAAACTATTGATGGCGATCCAAGCTAAGGAGAACCAAAAAGGCAGTGACTTCTCTTCCCAAATGTGCCTCACTGCTACCACAAGACAGGCGAGGGAAGCAATGACAAAAAGAATGCCCAGAGTGTAATGACGGGCTTCTTGAGCCAGAAAAATGCCATAGGGAGAAACTGCCATCATCGCCGCAGCCAATTGACCGACTAAGCGCGATCGAAAAGCAATGCAACCCAGTGCGTAGATAGCTGGAATAGAGACTGCACCCAGTATAGCTGGAAGCGATCGGGCCACCCACACCGAAACCAATCCCCCATCGCCTGGAAACAATTTCATCCACAAGTGAGCTAGAACAAAGTAAAGGGGTGGATGGTTGCTCTCGCTTAGCAAATGTTGAATTACTTCTCCTACACCAGCATCTGTGGGTATCAGCGGTGTCATGAGAACATCGAGTGCGATCGCCCGATCTAGCGGCACAGTCCGAAAACTGTTACCCAGGCTAAATACCATCGTAGAAAACTCATCCGTCCAGGGAGACTTTAATTCCAGATGAGTGAAGCGCAAGCCAATACCGACAGTTAACCACAACAACAAAATTAAAGAGGTCTTACGCATAAAATAGCAGGTGAACCCAAGGAGCAATTTTCATGTTGCATCATTTTTAATTATTAATTTCAGTCACCCGCCAGTTCAGCTTCATATTAATCCAGAAATTCCAAAAAGTGACAGCCGCGATCGCAATCAGATTTGCCAACAAATAGTTAACCCGGCAAAAATTATACAGCACATTCAACAGCAGCACATTTAATACCAGCCCTATCAAACAGACAATATTGAACTTCAGAAACCGCTTTAAACGCTTGCGCCAACCCCGTTGCTGACCGGACATATCCCCAAAAGTCCAGACATCGTTCCACAAGAAATTATTAATAATTGCCA
Organism: Argonema galeatum A003/A1; assembly: GCF_023333595.1. Lineage (GTDB taxonomy): Bacteria > Cyanobacteriota > Cyanobacteriia > Cyanobacteriales > Aerosakkonemataceae > Argonema > Argonema galeatum. The sequence goes on along the minus strand of NZ_JAIQZM010000007.1, from coordinate 170,999 downwards.
CTTCCGCAGAGATAATTTTACTGCGAGTCAGCGCCCAACCGAGCGTACTGGGGTCGTGGAGTAAATAAAGCACGGCCATATCCACAAACACTCCACTCAAACCCACCATACCAAAACGCAAGAACCGTGCTAGAGGCCATCGGTCAAATCTCAACCTCAATAGATGTCCCAGATACTCCACATATTGTTTCCACGTAACCTTACTCTCACCTTCTTGGCGTTCTTGAAACACATAGCCCACTTCAGCAATCTGACCTATTTTGCCACGACCGATTACCTCAATCAGAATTTTGTAACCCAGCGGATTCAGGGTCCGATCGACAATAGCACAACGCCGCACCATAAAATAGCCGCTCATCGGATCGTCCACGCGACCTACCACCTCCGGCAGGATAATCAACCCCAATATCTGAGCCCCACGAGATAAAAACCGCCTCACAAAGCTCCACTCGCTGACGCCACCGCCTTCTACATTGCGACTGGCAACTGCCAAATCCGCACCCCCCTCAATTTCTGCCAAAAGTTTTAATAGCACCTCCGGCGGATGCTGAAGGTCGCCATCTATGACTCCCAAAATCTGTCCCCTCGCCACCTGCCAACCGCGAATCACCGCCGTCGAAAGTCCCCTTTCCTGCTGACGGCGCATCACCCGCAAATGGGTATATTCTGGTATCAGGGATTGTGCAATTTCCCAAGTGCGATCGGGGCTATCATCATCCACTACAATCAGTTCGTAGTCACCAGGGATAACGCTATCTAGCAACTGGCTCAAGATTTGAACCATATGCTTGATATTTTTACCCTCGTTATATGTGGGAATTACCAGGGAAAAGCGGAGGAAGTGACCGTTTGTGCCACATAAGGCAGGCACCCATTCAGAAATCTGTAACGAACCGGATGGAACTGAAAGCCTTGATTTAGCTGGGTTAACACTCATTGGACAAGCTTGAAGTACTGACAAGTCAAAAGTCACTCATTCAAAAGTCAAAAGTCAAAATGGCTGCTTTTGAGATTTTATCAGCAAAATGTAAATACAGATATCGTCCTGTTATAGTCAGTAGCAATATTTTCAACACCAGCCGAATTGAACAGTACTGTAGTAATTTCAGATTTTAGATTTTAGATTTTAGATTTCAAATTTATTTTTAATTGACGAATCTGATATCTAACATCTCAAATCTGAAATTCTCTTCCCCTCTTCCCCCTAGCCCCTAGCCCCTAGCCTCTAGCCCCTAGCCCCTCTTCCCTAAATTGATGAAAAACCAGATTTTTCCTAAACCCACTGTGACTATTAAAACTGTTGATGCCATTCTCGATCGCACTCTAACGGGCAAAGATATTTCTCCCGAAGAGGGAGCGGTACTCTTAAAGCAGACGGATTCAGGTGCTTTAGCCGCCATTCGCGCCACAGCAGACAAACTCCGCCAACGGCAAGCTGGCGACACCGTTACCTACGTTATCAACCGGAATATCAATTTTACCAATATCTGCGAACAGCACTGTAGTTTCTGCGCCTTCCGCCGCGATGAAGGTGAAGAAGGAGCATATTGGTTAGATTTAGCCCAAATTCTCGAAAAAGCGACAGATGCCGTCTGTCGGGATGCCACCGAAATTTGTATGCAGGGGGGACTCAATCTTAAAGCTAAACTTAATGGTAGTTCCCTGGCTTATTACTTGCGGATAGTAAAGGGCATCAAAAACGAATTCCCTCAACTCCACCTGCACGCTTTTTCCCCCCAGGAAGTGCAATTCATCGCCAGGGAAGATAACTTAACTTACGAGTCAGTCATTGCTCAGTTGCGGGATGCTGGAGTAGGCTCTATGCCTGGAACAGCGGCAGAAGTTTTAGACGATCGCGTGCGGCGCATCCTCTGTCCAGAAAAAATTAACACCGCCACTTGGTTAGAAATTGTTAGCACAGCTCACAGGATGGGGTTACCTACAACCAGTACAATGCTTTCCGGTCACATAGAGACGCCCGAACAGCAAATGTGGCATTTGAGTTTATTGCGAAGCCTTCAACAAACTGCCTTAGAACGGGGATACCCAGCTAGGATATCAGAATTCATCCTACTGCCCTTTGTCGGTCAAGAAGCACCTAAACCCTTACAAAAGCGAGTGGGACGCGACCAACCCATTCTAGCAGACGCCCTTTTACTGACAGCCGTAGCCCGAATTTTCCTGGGCAATTGGATAATTAACCATCAACCTAGTTGGGTTAAACTCGGTCTTGCTGGTGCTACCGAAGCTCTCATTTGGGGCTGCAATGACATTGGCGGTACGCTGATGGAGGAGCATATTACTACAATGGCTGGGGCAAAAGGCGGCACTTGTATGGAAGTGGAAACTTTGCAAGCGGCTATTCGTTCCCTGGGGCGTCCTTACCAACAACGGGATACGCTTTATCACAAATTGTTAGTAGGGATTAGGTAAACAGAATTTCAGATTTAAGATTTGAGATTTAAAATTTTCAAACGGAAGATTTTCAATTAAAAATAAATCTTCTACTTTATCTAAAATATTCCCTTTTCCAATGACCAATGACTAATGACTAATGACTAATGATTAAAGGAAAAAAACCATCACTTTTACTAACCTTGGGAACCACCGCCCTGCTGATTGGTGGCGGCGCAACTGCCTACTGGGTACTAAGCCAGAGAGCGCAGTTATCGGGGATCTTGCCTGCGGGTGCTAACGTGGTTCCCCAAGATGCTTTAGTGGCGCTTTCTGTGTCCACGAATCCAGATCGATGGCAGCAGTTGCACGAGTTTGGCACTAAAGAAAGCCAAGCGGGTTTCGATCGCACTCTCTCCAACTTACGCGATCGCTTCCTCGCGCCCAATGGCTACAATTACCAACAAGATATCCAGTCTTGGGCTGGCAAAGAAGTAACTATTGCCTTTTTGTCACAACAGACAAAATCCCCGGAAGGCAAACTCACCCAACAACCCTCAAAACCAGAACCAGATAAGCAGTCTGTCGTCATAGTATTGCCTATCGACGACCCAGTTCGGGCTATAAAGCTACTAGAACAACCCAACAGTCCCCTCAAACAAGGCAATTGGGTCGATCGCACCTACAAAGGCGTCCAAATCAAAGAAATTAAAGTTCGATCCACTGAGAATTATTCGGCAACGGTATTAGATCGGCGGTTTTTAGTCATCACAACCGATTCCAAAGCAACCGATCGCGCGATCGACACTTATCTTGGCGGTGCATCTCTGGCCACAACTCCCGGCTACTCTCAAGCATTGGAGCAAATAAAAGCCGATCGACCTTTCGCTAAATTGTATGTCAATATCCCCGCAGCGGCATCTGTCGCCAAAAATTTTCAGCAGCAAGTTTCTCCCCAAGGCTTTGTCGAACTCCAGCAGCAGCAAGGCTTAGCGACAACAATTACTCTGGAAAAAGAAGGCATTCGCTTTAAGAGTATTTCCTGGCTCAAGCCGAATAGCCAGAAGAAGTATGCTGTCAAAAATGAAGCTGGTATAATGCCCAAACTACTGCCAGCCGATACATTGATGATGATGTCTGGTGGGAATTTAAAACAGTTTTGGCAGGAGTACGTTCAAGGGGCTGAGTCGAATCCGATAACGCCATTTAAACCCCAAGAATTGCGAAATTTGGTCAAAAATTTCTCAAATCTAGATTTAGATCGGGATTTAGTAGCCTGGATGGGCGGTGAGTTCTCCCTGTGTTTGATTCCGTTTCCTCAACAATCTTCATCTGATTCGCCATCTCTCAATTCAGGTGCGGGAGTGGTATTTATGGTAAAAGCGAGCGATCGCAGCTTAGCTGAAAAATCCCTCCAGCAATTTGACCGGGCTCTAGCCAATAAATACAACTTAAAAGTGGAAACAACTAAAATTGGCGATCTACCTGTAATTAATTTTACTTCCCCATCCCAAGGGCAAAAAATGAGCCACGGTTGGCTAAAAGATAATGTAGCTTTCTTGGTATTGGGCGATAACATAACAGATGCGATCGTTCCCCAACCCAAAGCCACCTTAGCTTCTAGCCAGCTATTCCAAAATATAGTCCCCTTAGAGCTTAAACCCAACAACGGTAATTTTTTCCTGGACATCGATCGTCTCGGTATCGACTTGACAGCCAGCGTCTTAACTTCTTTGTTTCGACTCTCCCCCGATCCCAATACCCAACGAATGCTCAGAAATTCGATCCTCCCGACGCAAGCAGTTGGTATCACCACCGCCATCAGCGACGCCCGCAGCACACGCTTCGACATTTTTGTCAAATTAAAAAAAGTTGAGAAGTAGGGAAAGTCAAAAGAAAACAGGGGCTAGGGGCTAGGGAAAGAGGGGAGTGGGGGAGTGGGGGAGAGAATCACCAGCCCAATGCCCAATGCCCAATGCCCAATGCCCAATGCCCAATGCCCAATGCCCAATGCCCAATGCTCGCTGTACTATACAAAGTTAAAGCTTTAAAACGATCGGGGAGAACACAGTTATGGATTTGGTTGTATTCCAGAATTGGCTGGACAACGCAAGCTTTGCCTTGCTATTTATCACGATGCTGATTTATTGGGTCGGCGCAGCTTTTCCTAGCATCCCTTATTTACCCGCCTTGGGAACAGCTGGGATGGCGATCGCAAATATGAGCATAGCTTCTTTGCTAGGGGCACGCTGGCTAGAAGCGGGCTACTTTCCATTGAGCAATTTGTATGAATCCCTCTTTTTCCTGACTTGGGGAATCACCGCAGTCCATCTGATTGCCGAAAATATGAGCCGCAGCCGCTTGGTAGGCGTCGCTACGGCACCCGTAGCAATGAGCATCACGGCATTTGCCACGATGACCCTACCAGCGCCCATGCAGTCAGCAGAACCGCTTGTACCCGCACTCAAATCCAATTGGCTGATGATGCACGTCAGCGTCATGATGCTCAGTTATGCCGCTTTGATGGTGGGGTCGCTGCTAGCGATCGCATTTCTGGTCGTCACTCGCGGACAAAACATCGAACTCAAAGGTAGTTCCGTAGGCACCGGCGGCTTTCGCAGCGATCGCTACCAGTTGCGCCGTTCTGGAGAATTGGTATCCTTAAGCTCGGCAGCTACTCTTGAACAAATCTCCTCTTTCATCCCCCCCGTCAACGGGGGGGAAAGAGGGGGGGTTAACCTCAACGGCAGCGCCCAAACAGCTGTTCTCAACAAGGTACAAACCAAACCGACGCAAAAAGTCCAGCCAGCCGAATTACTTTCGCCTCAACGCCTCAACCTAGCTGAAACCCTCGATAATATCAGCTACCGCACGATCGGGCTAGGATTTCCCCTCCTGACAATTGGCATTATCGCCGGTGCCGTCTGGGCTAACGAAGCCTGGGGTTCCTACTGGAGTTGGGACCCCAAAGAAACTTGGGCACTCATCACTTGGCTCATATTTGCCGCCTATCTCCATGCCCGGATCACTCGCGGTTGGCAAGGTAGGCGTCCAGCCATTTTGGCCACAACCGGCTTCGCCGTAGTCTGGGTTTGCTATCTCGGCGTTAATCTCTTAGGCAAAGGATTACACAGCTACGGTTGGTTTTTTTAACGAAATATTGGCAGAAGTCCCCACCTATAAACAGCCTCGCAAATACCTACGTTTTAGCTGGGGATGAATGCCGACCAACCAATAAATTGAGCGAAGTGCGAATCCATGTTATCATGCTTATGGTCGTTGACCCGCCTAACTGTATGGATATCAGACAGGCCAATTCCGAAGTAGAGTTACGGCTCTTGCCGCAGAAACATCAGAGTTTAGGGAAGGAGCATTCTCAGCTGGCTGCGATCGCATAAGTCCAAGGAATGCTGTACGAACAGAAATCAACTGCCCGTGGAAGAAGGGCGGCTGCCTGTGGACGCATTGTAAGGCCATCACGAGATTTAGTTCTCGACTTCTTAGTAAGTTCCTAAAATGGCAGTGCGGATGAAGCGGGAAACTCCGAAAACGAATAAAACCGTTCTAAGTCTTTGTTTTGGTTGGGTAAGCTCCAACTATAACGAAGTTTAGTTGGGGTACTTCACACAGGCTATTGGGTTGAAGCCAATGTCGTCAGCGTAAAAAGCCAAACATTGTCAAGCCTAACAATATAATCGTAATCCCACGGGGAGCAATCCCCACCAACTAAACGCCCCACTGAGGCGGGTCTATAAAGAACAATATCGGTAGCCTAAGACCTGTAATGCAGCAGGGATGCCTGGGAGTTTTACCCCTTGTGAGGCACAATGGTTTCCTTGTTAACCAAGAGGAGTAGTTATGTCGCATAGACCCCGACCTCACTTTCCTCTCGCCCCCAAGCCGAGTACAGCTATGGCGGGAGTCTCCAGAGAGGAAGAAAGATGATTACAGTTCTGCTTGTAGATGACAGTCCCACCGTCCGAACAATGGTTTCCGATTTGCTCAAAAGCAAAGGAGTACAAGTTATTGAGGCGTGTGACGGCATCGATGCAATCGAAAAAATGCAAGCTAAATGCCCAGATTTAGTGATAACCGATATCGTTATGCCCCGGATGAACGGCTACGAACTCTGCCGTTGGGTCAAAAATAACTTCAAAGAACAGAATATACCTGTGCTAATGTGTACCAGTAAGAGCGAACAGTTCGATCATTACTGGGGCCTCAAGCAAGGTGCAGATGCCTATATAACTAAACCTTTTCAGCCAGCCGACTTAATTCAAACAATGAAGAAACTACTGAAAAAGGTAACTAATCAATAGAAAAGTCATCAAAGCTCATTAGATATAAATAATAAAAATACGATTTTAAACGGGGATTGTATATAATTATAGCCAACAGTGGTTTTAGTTCACATCAAATAAACGATCGCAAACTTAACTGCTGATGGCTGAACGTTCATTTTGGACAGATCTCCACGCCCACATACATCGAATTCTGCGTCAACGCCAACTATTGCCGCAAAAACAGCGGTTATTAGTAGCTGTATCTGGGGGACAAGATTCTCTTTGCTTAGCGAAATTATTATTAGATTTACAACCAAAATGGGGATGGCATCTGGCAATTGCCCATTGCGATCACCGCTGGCGTCAAGACTCGGAAGCTAATGCCAACCATGTCGAAAAACTAGCTAAAACTTGGCAATTAGCTTTCTGGTGCCAAACAGCTGACCAAGTTCTCAAAAGTGAAGCGGCGGCGCGAGAGTGGCGTTATCAAGCTTTAAGCGCTTTAGCCCAACAACACGACTACCCTTACATCCTCACAGGTCACACAGGCAGCGATCGGGCCGAAACTCTACTTTACAACTTAATTCGCGGCAGCGGTGCAGATGGCTTGCAGAGCCTTACCTGGCAACGTCCTCTCGCCGATCGAGTAAAACTGGTGCGTCCGCTTTTAGAAGTCACTCGTACCCAAACAGGCAAATTCTGCGAGGAAATGCAACTTCCCGTTTGGGAAGATTCCACTAACCAAGATTTGAAATATGCCCGTAACCGGATTCGGCATAATATCATACCATATCTGCAACAGCACTTCAACCCTCAAGTCGAGCAAGCCTTAGCCCAAACAGCCGAACTTTTACAAGCGGAAGTACAATATTTAGAAGATGCCGCCCACCAACTGCTGCAACAGGCAACAGAGCTCTTGAGCAGAGAAGCAGAGGAGCTCTTGAGCAGGGGAGCAGGGGAAAACGATCGATCGCCAATTATGAGTCGCCTAAATCGCCTTGTCGTGCAGAATGCACCTCTAGCCCTGCAACGCCGGGTCATGCGCCAATTTCTGCAACAAGAGTTAGCGTCCGCCCCTAGCTTCGACCAGGTAGAAAAACTGACCGCCCTAATTACATCTCCTAACCGCTCTCGCACTGACCCATTTCCAGGAGGTGCGATCGCAGAAGTTGACGACGATTGGATCTGTTTTAAAGTCAAAAGTTAAGACGCTACCAATTCTTGTTGTAAATGGCTGGGCATGATGCTAAAGAAAATTTTTCGCATTTCAGCAATAGCATGATGCTGATAATCACCAGTTTCCCGGATCTGACCCAGTATCCCGGCTAGAGCGTCCAACTTCTGTCGCAGATCGTTCAGCTTATCCTGGCTCGGCTGTAAAATTTCTTCATAAAGCTTCAACCGACCCCAATTTTCAGCTACCGATGTCCGCTGGGGAAGCAAATTCTGCTCGCTGGTTTGCAATTCCTGGCGCTGGTTCTCATGTTCTCGATCCTGATGATCGATCATGCCCTTAGCTTGCTGAATATTCAAGCGCATCTGCTCAATATCCCTTTCCAGCTTTTGGAGTTCCTCAGCCTGTTGTTGGCGAGAAGCTTCAAGCTGCGCCAGCACTGGGCCGAGATCGACCTTTTGATTGTCTTGTACATCATCTTCCGGCATTCCTTGCCGACGTCGCCGCACCCTAACGTGCTGACTGAAAACTTCTTCTTGCTCCCGCACAGTACGGCGGGAACCTACAACCGAGTCGTCAAGTATTTGGTAGCGGTCTTGCTCATCTGCGAGTTCCGCTTGCAAGTTTGCGCGATTGTAATCGCTAGCCCCTTGAATTTTCTGTTGCAATTCTGCAATAGTCTCCCGCTGCAATTCCAGCTCTTCTTCCTGGTCGCTCAGAAAGCGCTTCGCCTTTTCCAACTCCTGCTTCTGATTTTGCACCATTACCTGGAGTTCTTGCAAAGAAATTCGCTCTAGAGCTTGAACATCAATTTGCTGACCGATCTTAACATCAGAAGACATTGCTGCCATGCGCTGAACTTGTTGAAGCAAATCTTCATGACCCCGCAACTGAAGACTCAGCCTTTGAGCTTGCTCCTGCTTCAGTTCCAGATCCTTCTGCTGTACCATCAGCTTTAAGCGTGCCTGCGCCAAATTTTCCCGGTCTTGCTGCCACTGTTGCCAGCGATTTTGGAGATTGTTACCTTGAGTTTCAACTCGATCTTGCAGAACCTGAGCATTCGTTCGTTGTTGCTCCAGTTGCTCCCAGTGTTTGTTCAGATCTGCCTGCTGTTGTCCTACTATCTCAAGCGCCAAATTTAGTTGTGCCTGTATTGGTTCTGGCGATGCGATCGTCTCATACATCCTCTTGAGCAACTCTTGTATACTGTGAGCCTGATCGTCATCGAGCGAAGCCTTCGGCTGAAACTCTACCTCCAGCTGCTTTACCCGCTCCTGCTCCCCCCGTAAGTGAGCCCAGGCCCCTTCTAGCTCCTGACGGTTCCGGTCAATCTCTTCCCGCAGTCGCTGGGCCTCCTCCCGACCGCTGTCAATTTCCAGCTTTTGCTGCTCCAACCGTTCAAACTCCCCCTCCATTTGTTCGAGCTGTTCTTGCCTTGCCTGGATTTCCATCTCCCGACGATTCAGCTCCTGAGCCTGATACGTCAGAGACTCCTTCCACTGTTCGATTTCTTCTTCCTTATTCTTATACTTTTCTTGCAGCCGAGAGAAATTTTGCAAAATAGCAACTAATTCGCGCCCAGGGTTAATGCGTTGCACCTGTCGATTTGCCGACATCTCAACCAGTACCAATACACCCTCGCTATATTTATTAGCTTCATCAGGGGGAGCGGGAATCACTTCCTCACCCGGCACTGGGCTCCAGCTTTCCCCCCGCTGACAAGCTAGCAGTTTGAGGTCAGTCTTGACACTCATTAACTGTTTCTGTTTCTGTACTTCCGCTAGATACAGCACGCCGATAGTCCTCTTGATGTGTCTGGGGCCGATAGGCAGGCTAAACCTTCCCCGGATAATTTAGTCTATCTGCCTAAACTTAGTTTAGGCAGACTGCGTATTTAAAACAATCTGAACTCACTTGTCACAGTGAGCGGTTAATGTATATAGCATGACCGAACCGAGTCAAAGCCTTGCCTCCAACAGCCATACTAGCTCACGCAACAGAAGCCCTGGTAAATCTCGCCCAAAAAGAACTGATGCAGTAGGTAATTTTTACCAATTGGCACCCCGGCTTGCACAACTCGCACAAATGGCGGCTCAAGGTTTGAAATTTGCTACCGGGAAAATGCGAAAATTATTCATAACTGGCTTATGAGAGAGGATTGGACGCAAAGCCGCAGGTGTTGGCAGTTACGGTGAACTACTCACCGTCAAATCGGAGTACCGACTATAACGTGAGCTTCTGTACTCAAAGGCGAGTGCCGCAGCTTAGACTTTCGTCCGAGTTTTGGTCTTACCTCCCCTCCTACAGCAGAGACGGCTGAACCATCCGCCTTTAGCATTCTGATGCCTTCAGATCTAATATTTATCGCCGCATTTCCATCCCTATCATGATGAGTACCGCAATGAGGGCAAGTCCATTCCCTCACATCTAATGGCATTTCACTTACTTGATGGAAACAATGAGAACAAATTTTAGAACTAGGAAACCACCTATCAACTTCAATTAATCTTCCACCTTTACGCTCTAGCTTATAGGCTAAAAAGTTGACAAACGTTCCCCATCCAACATCAGATATTGCTTTCGCCAAATTGGGATTACGAACCATGCTCTTGACATGAAGATTTTCTACGATGACAGCTTGGCTATCGCTGACCAACTTATAACTAAGTTTATGTAGAAAATCTTGCCGTGAATTACTAATCCGTTCGTACACCTTGGCAACTACTTTTCTGGACTTGGATCGTGAATTACTCCCTTTTTGCTTACGTGCTAATTTTTGTTGTTTGCGTTTGAGGTTTTTTTCATACTTGGCCAGATGTTTAGGATTGTCATATTTAGACACTTTCTCACCATCGGTGACCACGGCAAAGTGTTTCAATCCCAAATCAATGCCGTAAATCTTACCTTCTGTTGTTGTGGTGAGATTTTCACCTTCAACTTCAATCAGGACGGATGCCAAATATTTTCCTGACGGGGTTTGGCTGACAGTAACAGTCTTTATTTTTCCTTCAATTGGTCTATGTATCTTGGCTTTGACTATGCCAATATTGCCTGGAAGTTGGATATTCCCATCTACAATTTTGACATTTTGAGGATATTGAATTGATTGTTTACCATGCTTAGATTTAAATTTAGGAAATCCGGCACGTTTCTCAAAAAAGTTCTTGTACGCTGTGGTTAAGTTGAGTGTTGTTGCTTGTAAAACTTGACTATAACAATCAGCTAACCATCTAGTCTCTTCAGCCTTTTTGAGTCCTGGTAGAAGTGCGTTGAGTGCAGACCTTCCAAGTCCTTTACCCGTTTCTTTGTAAACTTGAATTGATTTATTTAGAGCCAAATTCCACCACCATCTAGCACATCCAAATGTTTGCGCTAATTGTTGCTGTTGTTCTTTTGTTGGGTATAATCGGACTTGAATGACTTTGTGCAGCACTCAATATCACCTCCTGTGGATATATCTTAGCACAATATACATTTGCGGTAAAGCGCTCGGTCAAGATTTGGGGATTCCTCATCGACCCTTAAGGGGTCAATGAGGAATCCCCCGCCTTTCATCCCACCACTAAACTGGGTACAGTTTTAATGGGGGACTTCCGGGCGATTCAGTTAAATTTGAACCTAGACTGAATACGTCTAGATTTCCTCTTATGTAGTGAAGAGTGAATTTTTAGGAGAGCGCTATAGTTCCATGCAGGGAACGTTGAGTGAAATTGATATCCGCAGTATTCTGCAACTTATAGAGTTGGGTCAGCGAACAGGGTACTTAGAAGTAGAGGCGTTCGGTGGCGAAAACGCTACGCGCACGCTAGGCTCGATCGGTCTGTACCGCGATCCCAAGACGCGATCGAAGGAGCATTTTTGGATTGTATTTTTCCTCAACGGTCAAATTGCCTATGCAGCGAACGGCGATAACAGTTTATCGCGCCTGCGCGACTACGTGCGTCGCTATAAGGTAGACGCTGCCCTAGACAACGTAAGCGTTCCATCCATAGCCACGATAAATGCGCCCGAATATGGCTACTTGTGGAATTTGCTGGAAACGCACATCGTTACCCCCGCTCAAGGGCGCAGCATCATCCAAAGCATGGTGCGCGAAACCCTTTTTGACCTCCTGGGCTTACGCAATGGTTCATTTATCTTTGAAATTGGCCCCGCTCTGGAACCGCAACTGACAACCCTGGAAATTGGCCCTCTTGTGACCCACATCATGAAACAGGTGCAGGAGTGGAAGCAGTTTCACCCCCACATCCAGTCTCCCGATCAATGTCCGGTCATTGTAGACCCAGCCCAATTACGCCACAAACTGCCAGAAAATACCTTTAAAATCCTAGAGCATTGGGCTGACGGCAAAACTTCCATTCGCCAAATGGCTCGCTATCTAAATCGAGAAATTTTGCCAGTAGCGCGAGCCATTTATCCTTACATACAGCAGGGCTGGGTGCAACTGCTCTACCCCGCCACAGCTGCTACTGCTTCCAACCGAGAATTGACACCGTACCCCGAAACCGGAGTACCCCGCATTGTCTTTATTGATGATGGTATTGCCACTTGTAAAGCAGTAGAGTATACCCTAAAACAGTATGGTTACGCAGTTGCTGCGATCGACAATCCCTTGAAGGCTCTCAGTTTAGTCTTTCAAATCAAGCCAGACTTAATTCTTTGCGATATAGCCATGCCCGATCTGGATGGATTTGAGATTTGTGCCATGTTGCGTCGCTCCACAGCCTTCCGGCAAACACCAATCGTTATGCTCACCGGCAAAGATGGCTTTATCGATCGAGTCAAAGCGCGTATGGTTGGGGCGACAGACTACCTCACAAAGCCGTTTGGCGACAGCGAGTTATTGATGCTCGTGGAGAAATATGTTGGCCCCTGTAACCCCAACCTATCCCAAAGAGCCCAATTGTCTCTTGATGCGCTAGAAGAGGAGATAGCAGAAATTGATACTAGCACCGCTAAACCCTAGCGTCTAGCAAGCTTCTATTCTTGGTTCGTCGAATTAATTTACTTTTGGACGTTCTCAGCGCACTATCTTTACCTTTCGACCGTTTATGCAGCTTATCGCCCACTTAGCTCATCCGATTGCTCGATCGTTCTCTCTTTACAGAGGGACTAAACGCTTCCCCACGCTTGGACTAATTGTACACTATTGGATAACGATGCGAGATACTTTAGTCATTAGCAAGGCCAGAGGGTCAACCTCAATGCAGCCTTACCTTTAACAAAATGTCGCGCCTATGTCCCTACCTATAAACACCATAAAATACCTACGTTTTAGGCAGGGATGAATAAAACCAGCCAACAAGAGCAAAGCAACGATATTTTCGGGAATGATTGATTTCATGGTAATATGATGATCGCAATCACTAAATAGCAATAAGGGGGTGAGATTGAGTGCTACGCAAGGTGGTATCAAAGAAAGGTAAACAGTCTGCTCAATACCCGCAAAACGTCAAAGTTTTAGATGGGATTATCAAATTTCATGGCAATATTGGCGAATTGAAAGCTAAAATACAGCGCCCGATAGAAGAGAAAATTAAGACTGTAACGGTCAGCGAAACACCTTCAGGTAAATACTTTGCGTCTATCCTGTTTGAGGTAGAAGGCGAAAATACGACAACTACCGAAGGTGAAATTTATGGCATTGATTTGGGGTTGAAACATTTTGCTGTTGCCAGAAATGGTGAAAAAGTATTCTTATACGACAATCCCACGCATCTGGCCAAGCTCGAAAAAAACCATAAAGGTCAACAACAGAAATTAACTCAAAAAGACGATAGTAATTCAAGACGCAAGTATAGAAAAGTTGTTGCTAAAGTGTACGTTTGCGTAGCCTGCGCTTGGCGCTTACTCGTAAGCAATTCACGTCAAGATTTCCTACATAAACATCAGGTAAAAAGTTATGAGTACGGTTCTGGTTGTGGAAGACAGCGTCACCCAACGGGAGATGATCTCAGACCTCTTGAAAGGAAGTGGACTGAATGTGACCGTGGCCAGCGATGGGGTCGAAGCAATGGAATACATTCAGGGTCGTTGTCCTGACTTAGTGGTCTTGGATATTGTGATGCCCAGGATGAACGGCTATGAACTTTGCCGTCGCCTCAAGGCCGATCCTAAAACCCAAAATGTACCAGTAGTGATGTGTTCTTCAAAAGGAGAAGAATTCGATCGCTACTGGGGCATGAAACAGGGGGCGGATGCCTACATCGCTAAACCGTTTCAGCCAACAGAACTGATTGGAACGGTCAAACAACTCCTGCGGGGATAGTTGTTGGTTATTGGTCATAGGTAAGAGAGCAAACAGCTAAATGAGTGACTTTTGAATGCCTGACTTTTAAATGAGTGATTTTTAACTTTTGACTTTTGATGGAGGATGTTTATGGTTGGGAGTCCCGACTTTTTAACTAGCAGAGGCCACGATCAGGCTCCCGAATTCCAGCAATTAGAAAGTCCTGAAGGTGAGTTGCACCTACGATTTTACGTTGCTTCCGGTATGGAACTGGCACTGGGAGCAATAGGCATCCGCGAGGTAATCTCTCAGCCTCCCGACCGGATTACTCCTATTCCAAATGTATCTCCTTTGCTTTTGGGAACTCTAAACTTTAGGGGACGGGTGATTTGGGTCGCTGACTTGGGGCAGTTTCTCGGAGACCAAGTTCCGTTGAATACAGACCGACCGGAGATTCCGGTGATAGCGATCGAAGATCAAGACACAATGTTAGGGTTGGCAGTTGACCAGATTGTTGGTATGGACTGGCTTGATGTGGATCTAGTGCAGATGCCGAACAATGCGCCAGATAGCATGGCACCCTTCCTTCGGGGTGAGTGGGTGTTTGACATTGAAGCAAATGAAGCAAATCAGTGTCTGCGACTGCTGGATCAGGTGGCAATTCTGCGATCGGCCCGGTGGGCAGCATAAGAACGGTTAAAAATTAGAAATTAAAAAGCTAAAATAAACTTTTAATTTTTAATTTTTAATTTTTAATTTTTTGGGAGGAGGCAAATGGCATCCAGTACAGATTATAAGCAGAAATATAAGCAGGCTGAAACAGCCTATATGCAAGGCAACTACGAGGATGCGGCTGTAATAGTCGATCGACTCGTAGAAGATTTTCCCGAAGATCCGGGCATCCGTCTACTCCGGGGTCATATATCCTGCGGTTTGCAAGAATATGACCAAGCACGGCAACAGTATCAGTTAGTACTGACCCTCACGGACGACGACGAGTATGTTAATTATGCCAACAATGGCCTGGAGTACGTTAGTCAATGCGAAACTCCACCGTCCGATGACACCGAACCGGAAAGTCCAGAAGACTACGATGGAAACGATACCTACACGATCGATTCCCCAGACTTTTCAGATGAGCAAAATGAATGGCAAGAAGACCAATATGCCGCCGCCAACGGCAGTAATGGACTGACTTTGAACGGTTTGGATCTTGATGGCGATGACGAATATCAGTATCCCCCGTCTGCCCCTGCGCCCCAATTCGACCAACAGTTGGACAATCCTTTTGCCCAATCGAATGATGAGTATGACGCAGGAGCAAACGAGGAGGACGCAACCGCTTTTATCGATCCGTTTGCAACCGCTCAAGAATCAGTTGGCTACACAGCAGAGCCGGAATACTATTCGGATGAGCTTAACCCAGAGTCGCAGCAATGGCTGTCGATGGATGAAAACCAAAACTGGGAAAACTATACAGAAGAAGTACCGGGCGAAGATTCGCCCTTCTCTAGAGAAAGCCCAATGGGCGTAGCTCAATCTAACTATGAGGACGAACCCGAACTTTACCCGCCAGGTCATCAATTTGACGCGACATTTACGCCATCCCAAGAGCAAGCGTACTTCGATAATTCCCAATCTCAAGCGGCTGAAGTCCCTAGCTCCAAAATAGGCAAAGATAAAGCGGGATCGGAGCCTCCTACTTACTTTAGAGGCCCAGTTACTGAAGATGAAACAATTTTATTGGGAGGAGAAGAGCCATACGCCCCATCAGGTCAAAACTTACGCCCCACATGGGCGGACACAGCCGATCGAAATGGTTACAATTCCCAAAACAACTTTGACATGGATGCTTTTGACGCTGCCTTCGGTGACGAAAGCGACAGAAGCGATGAAATATCCTACAGAGCGTCCCAGATGCCATCAGATGCACAGATGGGGAAGGGGACAATCGGCTTTTTGGAAGAATTTGATGAATTTGACGACGATCTGGGGAATATACCCGATTTTGAAAACCTTGAGGATTCAGGCAGCCTAGCAACTCCCACAAGTAGTTCTTCCGGGTTCGGGTATGAAGGAGGAGGCAGTACAACGACAGGCAGCAGAATCCAAACAGATCGGGAGGATACTAGCGATCGCTCGGCCTTTGGGGATGATGACATATTTCCGACCACCGAGCCACCAATTTTTATCCCCCAACCCGCCGATAGTCGCAGCCTCGAACCTAGCGTCACAGTCGAACAAGGCTGGCTCGCTTTCTTCGATAACTCCTCAATGGCCCAGAAACGCTGGATCACTGCTGGGGTTGTCGGTACTATCTCGGCAGTTGCCGTCGCCGTCATCAGCCTGAGCAGTCAAATTTTCTACAAACCAAAGAACGAGGACGCACTCAAGCAACTCCAATACACCGGCTTGGCAATGGCTGGTATAGCGGGAATCGTCAGTTCTGGCGCTACCCTGGTGATGGTAGGACTGACAGAAAAGCATATCCGCCGCGCCACCTCAGATCTGCAAAGTCAGTTCGATGCCGTCTCCCAAGGCAACCTGAATTTGCAAG
Source organism: Argonema galeatum A003/A1 (assembly GCF_023333595.1). Classification (GTDB taxonomy): domain Bacteria; phylum Cyanobacteriota; class Cyanobacteriia; order Cyanobacteriales; family Aerosakkonemataceae; genus Argonema; species Argonema galeatum. The sequence continues at coordinate 154,362 of NZ_JAIQZM010000007.1, read as the reverse complement.
CCACGGTTTTCTCAGAGGATGAGCTGGGTCAATTGGCTGCTGGCTTCAACCAGATGACTCGCATCATGCTCACCACCACCAGCGAAGCAACACGCAGAGCCGAAGAACAAGAGCAGGCTAAAGAAGATTTGCAACGTCAGGTGATCCGCTTGCTGGATGATGTGGAAGGAGCCGCCAGAGGCGACTTAACCGTACAAGCTGAAGTCACAGCAGACGTATTGGGAGCTGTCGCCGATGCGTTTAACTTGACCATTCAAAACCTGCGCGACATCGTACAACAGGTGAAAATGGCAGCGCGTCAAGTTAATAAGGGTGCCTCGGATAACGAAAGGTTTGCCCGCGAATTGTCCGCTGATGCCCTCAGACAAGCCGAAGAACTCGCCGTGACGCTCAATCAAGTTCAAGGCATGACTGAGTTGATTCGACGGGTAGCAGATAATGCCAAACAAGCGGAAGAGGTGGCTCGCAGCGCTTCTGCGATGGCTCTTAGGGGCGGCGAAGCTGTAGAGAGAACGGTAGCCAGTATCTTGGGCATTCGAGAAACAGTGGCAGAAACCACGCGGAAGGTGAAGCGCCTCGCCGAATCTTCCCAGGAAATTGCCAAAATTGTGGCTTTGATCGCTCAAATCGCATCGCGTACCAACCTGTTGGCACTTAACGCTAGTATTGAAGCGGCTCGTGCGGGAGAAGCAGGCCGAGGCTTTGCGATCGTGGCAGATGAAGTGCGGCAATTGGCAGACCGAGCCGCAAAAGCACTCAAGGAAATCGAACAGATTGTGTTGCAAATCCAAAGCGAAACCGGCTCGGTAATGATGGCAATGGAAGAAGCAACCCAGCAGGTGATTGAAGTTACCAAACGGGCAGATCAATCCAAGCGCAGCCTTGACGATATTATTCAAGTGTCAAATCGCATTGACGCCCTGGTACGCTCCATCACCGCCGATACCGTGCAGCAAACCCAAACTTCCTACAACGTTGCCCAAGTGGTGCAATCCGTAGAGTTGACCGCTCAAGAAACTTCTCAAGAAGCTCAGCGCGTGTCAGGCTCCTTGCAACACTTGGTGGGCGTAGCGCGAGACCTGCTTACATCGGTGGAACGCTTCCGCGTGGAAACAGCAGAACGCTAAACAAACCACCGCCAACCCAAAAGGTATGGCGGTGGTTTGTTTAGCAGCCCTAGTGCCGAAGAGCAAAAGTCACTCATTCACGCATTCAAAAATCCTTTGCGTCTCAGGCATTTAACTATAACCTATGTGACTGTGGCGTTAAGATAAATTAGAGGTATCCACAAAAGTGCTGAGTACCGAGTAACGACTGCTGTATTTAAAGTCAAAGACTTTTTTCTCTAGGACTAAAGCCCCTGGCACAATTAGTAGGGTGCGTAAGAGGCACAAACCCTTATTCTATCGATGTATAACTTCGTCTGACGCACCCTACAAGTTGATTTAAGTGTGACAGGGGCTTTAGTCCTGTTCTCTTAACTAGAGTGTCGGTCTTGACACTCCTCGGCGTGAACGCACGAGGATTCTTGGCTCTACGAACGACTTTAAAACCCACTATCCTTGCGGCAATGCTTAAACCAATTAACCGTGCGGTAGCACTCATTAACGAGCCTAACTTAGTGAATCCCAGAGAGTCTATCTCCCCAAGCGTACTAGGATACGAACCTAGTGTTCGGGCGTGCCCCGCCCTACATTTCCTGTCAAAATTATCGGTTTTCTGGTGGTGGGATGTGATTTTTTTAATCCCTAGCTGTTTTAAGAGTTTTCGCCGCTCTTTGCCCAATGCTTTACGCCTAAAAGTGTGTCTCTCAACCGTTTCACGAGGGCGTTGCGAGTTCAACCTTGACGATACAATCCTAGCATTTTAGAAGCCGTCCTGGAAGGACGGGGTTTTAGACCCAAATTTCTGATAAAGAATAAAATCTAAATCTCAGCACGGAGCAAGGACGCTGACGCGCAAGCGAAAGCTAACGCTAATAAGCACTCTTATGGGGACATGGCTATGCTGCCTGAACAAAAACACCGCATTTTGGGCTACTTCATTGAAGAGGCCAAGGATCACCTCAATACCATTCAGCAGGGTTTGCTGAGTCTGCAAAACACGATCGACGACCCAGAAATGGTAAAGGAGGTCTTCCGCGCTGCTCACTCGGTTAAAGGGGGGGCAGCAATGCTAGGTATTCACAGTATTCAAAAAACTTCTCACAGACTGGAAGACTATTTCAAAGAACTAGAAGAGCGTCCAATTCGGGTTGACCGAAAGCTAGAAAACCTGTTTTTGCGGGTATTTGATACCCTCCAGTCACTTTTAGAGCATCTTCAAGGCCCTTTTGGCCTGACGGACGATTTGGCCGAAAGTGTGATGTCGGGGGTTGACCCGGTATTTGAAGAACTCAAACAGCACTTAGAGCTATTGGCAAATGGCCCTAGTAAGGCCACGGTTGTACAACCAAAACCATCTGGGTCCTCTAGAGAGTTGCTGTTGGCAGCTTTTAAACAAGATGTGATGGATGTGCTGCGTCAGATGTTGCAGCTATTCAAACCACCATCTTGGCCGGATAGTCGGCCACAACTGCAAGAGTGTTGCTCCCGCTTGATTGGACTTGGCGAACGGTTCAATTTACCAGCCTGGATTAACTTGGTGCAGATGACCGAGAATGCGATAGCCAATCCCGACAATTCCTGTCAAACATTAGCGCCGGTTATCATTAAAGAAATCAAGGCAGCCCAAGAATTAGTCCTGGCAGGCCGTCCTAACGATATCTCGATCGGCGAGCAATTGCTAGCGCTTCAGCCTGCGCTTATCCAAGCGGGATCGGAGTTGGAAATATCCGACGACGAGGAGGACCTGTTTTCTATTGCTTTCGACCCTGAAAGCACGTTCGATTCCCAGCAAACAGAAGTCCCCGATAGCTTCAGCTTCTCATCTTCTGACAATGATTATGACTTTGCAGCTACAACCCCCGACACAGCATTAAATAACTTCGCTTGGAGCGAAACGCCGCATACCGTCAGATCCGCCGAGCCGTCAGGCCCAGAGGTAGGAGCAGCAGAACTCAATAGCTTAGCCGATCTTTTCGAGAAAGAGGAGCTAGACGCAACGTGGCAAGAAGAAGAAATACTCGCGGATGCTGCTGTTGAGTCTGCCCCTGATATGGACGGCGAGTTAGATATGGATGGGGAAAATGAATTCGCCGACCTGTTCGAGGATGTCTCGCCAGAACCCTCCCGATCCGCGTCCGGTCAATTGGATGACGACTTCAGCTGGTTTGATGATTCATTTTCTGAGGATGAAGAAGATAGATCGCCCGTGACTTTAGCTCATCATCTCGATATTATTGATGATATTGATGAGGAAACTTTACCCGATCTGTTCGAGGATAGCTCAGAAAAACTCGCGGTCGCACAAGACCAATTCAGCTTATTCGATGAGGCAATTTTTGAAGAAGACAGCACGAGAGCTCTAGCACCAGCTTATCTCGATCTCGATAACGAGGATGGTGGAGATGATGCTTTACTCGATCTATTCGAGTCAGATTCATCCATACCAACAAAACAAAAGCCAGCGTCAGATGACGACTTCAGCTTGTTTGACGAACCATTCGCGGCAGAAAGCACCTCAAAGGAGTCGGGAGAGGCCCAAGAATTTAATTTCAATGTCAGGATGAGCGAAAGCGATCCTGGATCTCACGCATCCCCGGACAGCACAGACAATCTCAGTGAATTGTTCGTCGGTTTAGATGAAGATGACTTTTGGGAAGAACTTCCCCAAAAGGAAGATATTGGTTTTGAAGCAGAAACCCCCCCAGAGCAAATTTCAGACGACTTCTCAACAGAGGGTTCGAGCGATTGGGACGATGATTGGGCAAACGCTGATGAGATCGCAAACCTGGAAGAATCCCCAGATTTTAGTTCTCAATTCCCAAGTTTTGAGTATGAAGAGCAAGATTTAGAATTGCAAATTGAAGAAGAAAAAGTTGAACCTCAAATCTCAAATCTCAAATCAGAAATTAATGGGGAGTCAGATTTTTCGGATCTAGACGATACGGATATAACCTGGGCGGATGAAACCGACCCAGAAGAAATAGCCGATCTGGCCGCATTCACCGATGATTTTGATGAGCTAGATTTATTTGCCGAAACACCCGCACAGCCTCAAGAAATCAAGATCGCTACAGAGTCAGCAGCAAACGATGAGGCTGATTTTAACGACCTGTTTGACCTTAACGATTTTGCTGCGGATAGCCAAGATTTAGATTTTGGCTCTTTGTCAGAGCAGACGCTAGAGGCAGATATCACATACAGCGACAAAAAGCAAGAAGCAGCCATATATGAAGCAACTCAAAACGAACCGCAAGCGCGACACCAGGTACTCGGAACAGAAGAAAGCATAGACTCATTCTTCTCCCTAGACCAAGAAACAACAACCGAGTTCTGGGGTGAGGAATTTGAAGATCCGAATGTGCGATCGCAAGACAGCAGACCAGATGATGAAAGTTGGCTCACACCTGACCAGGATATTTTCTCCGACAGTTCAAGCGAAGATTTCTGGAACATGAGCCCGGAAGGGGATGCAAACGCGGCGTCCCTGATGAGCGACTTTGACTCAGACGGAGGTTTTGACCTCTTTGGTAGTTCCGATAATGCCCTTAGCGCCAAACCATTAGCAGAAACCGAATCGAATGGGTTTGATGGGTCTAGTGACGAAAATTGGGCGCTGACTGAAGAGGAAAACCCCACAGATACAATCCAAGCGGATTTGGAAAACTGGGATAGCGCAGAAGATAATTTAGATGATATTTTTGCAGACCCATTTTCCCCAAGCCAAAACAGTGCCGAGTACAAACAGGAAGACTTTGCTCTAGATTTTGAAGCTCATGTTCAAAATGAAGAAATTACCGTCAACCCTGAAGGCAGCACAGAAGAAAATTGGATGGATTGGGATACACCACAGAGCGAAGAGGGGCAGAGGGGCAGAGGGGCAGAGGGGCAGAGGGGCAGAGGGGCGGAGGAGACAGAAGCGCCTGTTGTGGACGGTACGCTAGACGACTTTGAAACTTCCGACTTTTTCGACGGCTCAACAGCAACAGGGATGGATTTCATAGATCTTCCCCAAACCGAAATGAGCCGCGAAAATGACTCTGACGAACGCGAAACATTGGCGTGGTTAGAAGACGACTTCTCAACAGAGCTAGATACCTCGCAGGAATTAGCCCAAGAAGATAGCGACGAAGAAGAAAACGATGCGTTTCTCGCTCTGTTCCAAAATCCTGAAGATGAAGAGCAAGACTTTTCTCTAAATCTAGAAACTCATCGTGAAAGTGGGGAATCTCAATCCAGTATTGAGGACTTCCAACTAGAAAGCTTTGACGATCCAGCCGAATTCGATTTTGAAAATGGGGATGTGGCCGGATCTTCGATAAATGAAGCAGGGACTGGGGAAACAGAAGAGCATAATCTTCCCCTAGTCTCTTCCGAAGCGCAAGCGGGAGGCGATAGCTTACTTGATGATTTTGCCGAATTAGAGGGGCTGCTAAGTGTTGAGAGTTCACCGTCTCTTACACAAGAACGATCGGTCAACACCCTAGAGTCAACAGTCAACGCACTAGATGACTTTGCCGAACTGGAAGCCTTGTTGGAGAGCGAATCGCTAGAGAAACCGAAGACAGCCGCCCCAAGAGCAGCCCAATCAACCCCCTCAGTATCTAGTCCTGTTACCGAAAAGGGAGATACATTTGACGATGACTTTGCCGAGCTGGAGCGAATGGTCGCAGATGCCGACAAAGGACCGGGCGGAATGAGCGGACAGAAACAAAGAACCGCTCAGGCTGCTCCGCAGAAGCGTCAGACCAGGGCCTGGTTTGAACAAACCATGAAAGTGCCAGTCAAGCACATGGACAACCTCAGCAACTTGGTTGGGGAACTGGTAGTGAACCGCAACACCCTAGAGCAGGATCAAGAACGGCTGCGGCTGTGTCTGGATAACTTGCTCAACCAAGTGCAGCAACTGAGCGATGTGGGAGCTAGGATGCAGGATCTGTATGAGCGAACGCTTTTGGAAGCTTCTCTATTAGCTAGCCGCAAGAACTATCGCTCATCCCTGTCGGAAAGCTCTATGTTCGCACATCAATTGGGCGGTGGGGACTACGACCCCCTGGAAATGGATCGGTTTACGGGTTTCCACTCCCTCTCCCAAGAGATGATCGAACTGATTGTGCGCGTGCGGGAGTCTACTTCTGACATTGAATTCGTCACCGATGAAACCGAGCAAGTCAGTCGTCAGTTCCGGCAGGTAAGCACCCAACTGCAAGAGGGTTTGACTCGCGCCCGGATGGTGCCGTTCGGGGAGATCGAACGGGTATTTCCATTACTCCGGTACGTGCGAGAAAAAGCCGCAGAGTCGGGTAAGGAGGCGGAGATACGGATTGAAGGTCGGGAGACGCTGATCGATAAATTGATCCTGGAACATTTCTCCGACCCGCTGAAGCATTTGGTTAATAATGCTCTGGCTCACGGTATTGAAAGTCCAGAAGTGCGGCAACGCGCTGGTAAGCCACCCGTGGGTAGGATCTCGATCCGTGCCTTCCACCAAGGCAACCAGACGGTGATCTCGTTCTCGGATGATGGTGCCGGGATTGATGTGGACCGGGTGAAAGCTAAGGCGATCGAAAAAGGGCTGATTACACGGGATGAGGGTAAGACCATTTCCCGTCATGATGTACACCAACTCATCTACCATCCTGGTTTTAGCGTCAAAGATGAAGCGGATTTACTAGCTGGTAAAGGGATTGGCATGGACGTGGTTCTCACCAGTCTCAGCGAAATTCGCGGCACTATTACGACCGATTCCACGCCTGGGAAGGGAACTACTTTCACTATTCGACTTCCCCTAACTCTGAGTATTTGCAAGGCGCTGTGCTGCCTAAGCGAGAAGGCTCGGATCGCTTTCCCGATGGATGGTGTGGAAGACGCGCTGGATATAGAAAAAGACCGCATCCAAATTAATGAGGAGGGCAATCAATGTATTCCCTGGCGCGATATGATACTGCCCTTTAGACCTCTCTCCGATCTGATGACTTACCATCGTCAGTTGGGGAGGGGCAGCGTCTATGGCGGCAGCAAGGAGGAGGATACAATTTCGATTGTGGTGCTGCGTACTGCTGGCAACTTCATCGCTCTGCAAGTGGATCAGGTGTTGGGCGAACAAGAAATTGTAATTAAGCAAATCGAAGGGCCGATACCCAAGCCGCTGGGCGTTGCTGGTGCGACGGTGCTGGGGGATGGTCGGATCATGCCTATTGGGGATGTTTTGGAACTGATTGACCTCTCGCTGGGTCGCATTCAACAGGGTGGGAATATTTGGCGCGATCGCGGTACGAGTATTACGATCGAAGAAAAGCCAGTCGAGCCTACTGTGCTGATTGTCGATGATTCGATTACCGTGCGCGAACTGCTCTCGATGACGTTTAATAAGGCTGGGTATCGGGTGGAACAAGCTCGCGACGGTCAAGAAGCTTGGGATAAACTCAAGTCTGGTCTGCCTTGCGAAATTGTCTTCTGCGATATCGAAATGCCCAGGATGGACGGTCTGGAGTTGTTGTCTCGCTTACAAAAAGACCCGGATTTGAATCATCTGCCGGTAGCTATGCTGACTTCTCGCGGTGCGGAAAAACATCGCCAAATGGCAGTTGAGCGGGGCGCTCGCGGCTACTTCACCAAACCTTATTTGGAAGAAGCTCTGCTTGATGCGGCTTCGCGGATGCTCAAAGGTGAGGTGCTGGTTACTAGCAGCAGTAACGCTTAAAAAAGTCAAAAGTTAAAAGTCAAAAGTCAAAACTTAAGGATGGCTTTTGACTTTTGTTGTTGGTGGCGATCGCTACGTGCAGGAGCGCAAATCATGTAAAGTAATGTGAAAAGCCGACGCTCTTTGGTGGAGATTTTGGTGGATAGCGGATTTATCTATGAACCTGATGCTCAATAGCCAGTATGACTTTTTACCCCGCTACTTCCGACTGGCTCTAGCCAACGTCCTGTCCAATATTATGGTGCCGCTGGCAAATTTAGTCAGTGTCATCTTCTTGGGTCATCTTGAAGAAATACACCACCTAGCTGGAGTCGCCCTAGCTGGAAACCTGCTTAACTTTCTCTACGAGATTTTTCTCTTTTTACGGATGGGCACCACTGGGGTAACGGCTCAAGCTGTAGGACGAAATGACCGAGAAGGCTTGCTGTTGGTGGGACTGCGTAATGGTTTAATTGCTCTGGTACTGGGTATCGCGATCGTACTATTGCAGTACCCTTTGGGAGAACTGGGGTTTGCCTTCCTAGATGTCGCACCAGAGGTTAAAGCTGCAGGTAGAGCCTATTTCAACGCCCAAATTTGGGGAGCGCCTGCCATTTTACTCAATTTTGTCTTATTTGGTTGGTTTCTAGGACTGGAAAAAAATGGCTTAGTTGTGGTGTTGTCTGTCGTTGGCAATGCTAGTAAAATCGCACTTGACTACCTCTTGATTATCCGGTGGGGTTGGGAAAGTACGGGGGCAGGAGTGTCCTCTGCTACAAGCCAATATCTGACCTTATTAGTGGGATTGATTTTTTTGTGCAAAGAAATTCAGTGGCAAGAGGTACGAGCCGTAGCTGAAAAAATTTGGCATCCCTCAGCGATAAAATCCACCTTGACTCTTAATGGAAACATCTTTGTCAGCAATTTAATTTTTATCTTTACCTCCTTAACGTTTAACTATCAGGGGGCGCAGATGGGGACGATTATCTACGCTCAAAATGCCTTGCTCTTACAGATATGCAATTTGAGTATCTATTTTGTTGAAGGGTTGGGATTCGGCACGGAAACTTTAGTCGGAAACTTTAAAGGGAAAGGATCTTCACAACAGTTACTACCTCTGGCTGGTGTTTCTCTGGGAACAGCTCTGCTGGTGGGACTTTCTTTCGGCGGAGCGTGTTGCTTATTTCCCGATACCGTTTTTGGGTTGTTAACCAACCACACCGAAGTTACGGAAAACATTGAGATTTTTGTTCCTTGGTTGCTACTTGTCCTGGTATGCAGTTCGATAAACTTTATGCTGGATGGGTACTTTTTGGGTTTGGCTCAAGGGCATACCCTCCGCAATGTTAGCTTAGTTGCTCTTGTGGTGGGATTTTTACCTGCGGATGTAGCTGCCATTAAGTTTGAGAGTAACCATATCTTGTGGCTGGCTATGTTTTTGTTCGACGCTATCAGAATGGTGACGCTTGGGGTACAGTTGCCCAAGACATTTGCTCGTGATGTTGAGGATGGCTGTGTCTCCCTAAAGGCTCTAGAAGAATCTCGCAACTTTCATCTGGCTATAGAAGAAACCCGTCAACAGATGGTAGCAGAAAAATTGGGGGTTGAGCCGGATAAAGCGCCACTGACAAGCTAATTGTTAACTAAATTTGCGGCTGTCAATCATTAGACTTCTTGCAGAAGTGGGGAAAAGGAGAAAAGGGAAAATAAATATTTCCTTTGCTCTTTTACCTTTTCCCCAGCAATCAAGCGAAATTTATGATTTTTGTAAGAGACGACCATGAGCCATAGCTCATGAACGCGGGGATTATTGTCGCAATTTGACTCCTCACCCCTCACTTTCAAGACAGGTCTACTGAAGTCTCTTAATTTCATCAGGGGCATTCCTACTCGCCTACACCTCAACATTTGTATCTTTGCCATGCAGACTCGACTATTTCAGCAATTAGTTGCTTATATTCCCAACCACCAAGACGCGCCATAATTGGCAGATCTGATAAGATGTGGTTTATTCCCGGCAATGGGTTTAGCTCTAGAAAATGCAATTTACCATTAGCATCGCAACGCAGATCCATACGGGCGGCATCGCGACAACCAAGGGTATGATAGATATCCAATGCCAGTTGTCGCGCCTGTATTCCCAGCGGTTTGGTATCTGTTAGCAGGCGATAAGATACCCGTTCCAAGTACTCTTTTTTGTTGAGGGCGGTGTAGGCAGCAATTTCAGCCGTGTCATTAAAAATTACTTCCATCACGCCTACTACTTGTGTGGCGCTACCGTTACCAACTATACCCACGGTCACTTCTCGACCTGGGAGGAAGGTTTCTACAAGTACGGGCTGGTGGAATTGTTCGAGGAGTATTTGGCAGGTTTTAACTAACTCTTCAGGTGTTTTAACAAAAGAACTCCCGGTGATACCTTTAGAACTTCCTTCTGCTACAGGTTTGAGGAATAGTGGGAAAGGTAGGGAAACGGCTTGTGCTTCTGCGGTAGAGTTTACTACGGCAAACGCTGCTGTGGGCAGATTGCGATCGCGCACTACTCGCTTAGTCAGAGCCTTATCAAGGGTAAGGGCGCAGGTGAGGGGGTCGGAAAAGGTGTAGGGTTGAGTGAATAATTCGCAGACAGCCGGAACTTGTGCTTCGCGAGAGCGACCCTTTACTCCCTCAGCGATGTTGAAAACCAAATCCCAGCGATCGCCTTTTACCAACCGTAGGGCTAATTCTCTGCCATTGCCGATGCGTTCGACTTTGTGACCCAAACTCAAAAGCGCATTTTCTAACCCGCTGATGGTTTCTTCATCATCGAACTCCATCACATCCGTGGCGCTGAAACCGCTCTTAAGATAGTCGTCTTTGAGGTCGTAACACAGACCAACAAATAGCCCCATACTTTCCGATTTTTTCTTTTTAAATTTTTACAGGAATAGTGACGAGCGCACAAGTTCTTGTTCTATGAGCCTATTTGTAAAGTAATTTAAACAGGTGCTTACGCCTCTCGCTTACGCCTCAACATTTGTACCTTTGCCATGCAGACTCCACGATTTCATCAATCAGCTTTACATATGACATTCCAGCCCACTCCGCTGTAATTGGCAGCGTTGAGAACACAGGGTTTAGTCCTGGCAGTGGGTTAATCTCCAAGAAATAAAGAACGCCTGCCGCGTCGCAGCGCAGATCCAGACGAGCGACATCACGACAACTGAGGGCGTGGTAAGCTAACAAGGCTAGCTGCCGCGCCTGGGCTGCTAAAAGTTCCTCTTCTGTCACCGGGCGACAGAATACCCTTTCCCCATCCCCTTCCTTTTTCTGTTCCTTTTCAAGTGTAGTCAAGGCAGCCATTTCTGCTTTGTCTGTAAAAAGTATTTCCGTTACTCCTATTACCCGTGCTGTACTGCCGTTGCCGATGATGCCCACTGTGACTTCCTTTCCTGGGAGAAAAGTTTCTACGAGAACAGGTTGGTGGAACTGTTCGAGCAATTCTCGGCATACAGCGACAAGCTCCGAGCGTTCTTTAACCAGGGAACGCCGCGTTACCCCTTTAGAGCTGCCCTCCGCCACAGGCTTGAGAAACAGTGGCATGGGGAGCGACACAGCCGCTGCCTCCTCCAGCGTACTCACTACTTCAAACGGTGCTGTGGGTAAACCGCGATCGCGCACCACTCGCTTAGTCAGCGCCTTGTCTAGTGTCAGGGCGCAGGTGAGGGGGTCGGAAAAGGTATAGGGTTGAGCAAATAATTCGCACACCGCCGGGACTTGTGCTTCGCGAGAGCGACCCTTTACTCCCTCGGCGATATTGAAAATCAAATCCCAGCGATCGCCTGAAGCTAACCTTCGGGCTAATTCCCTGCCATTGCCGATGCGTTCGACTTTGTGACCCAAACTCAAAAGCGCATTTTCTAAACCGACGATGGTTTCTTCATCATCGAATTCCATCACCTCGGCAGCACTAAAACCGCTCTTGAGATAGCCTTCCTTAATGTCACAACACAAACCAATAAAAAGCCCCATACTGTCAGATTTTCTCTTGTTAATTTTTTCCTAATTTCTTCGAGGGGTCCCACTCGTTAAACACGCTGACTTTACTCATCTGTTTCTAGTAGCAGGGAATTTCCTTTTTAGAAAAACCTTTCAATCTGGCAACATCCGTAGTTAAGCTTGAAAAAAGTCCTCTAGTAGTAATACTCATTGCTACGCTGGATCTACGTAATTGTAAGTCTTGCCTTCCCAATTACGCACAACAGCTTTGCCGTTTTCGTACTCAACTAGAGTTTCAGCTTGAATGGGCACTTTGCCACCACCGCCTGGGGCATCTATCACATAGGTGGGTACGGCATATCCAGTAGTGTGACCGCGCAGTTTGGATATTAAATCGATGCCTGTTTGGACGCTTGTCCGCAGATGTGCAGTACCGACAACTGGGTCGCACTGGTAGAGATAGTAAGGTCGCACCCGCAGCTTAAGAAGACCGTGAAACAGATTCTTGAGTGCCTGTTCGGAGTCATTTACACCCTTGAGTAGCACCGTCTGACTGCCTAGAGGAATCCCACCATCAGCCAGCAAATCGCAAGCTTGCGCTACTTCCGGGGTAAGTTCCCGCACATGACAAAAGTGCAAGGATAGCCACACGCGATGCTTGCGAAGCAAAGCAACAAGTTCCGGTGTAATTCTCTGTGGCAAGAAACTTGGCACGCGGGAACCAATACGCACAAATTCAATGTGAGGAATGGCACGCAGTCGCCCCAGTAAGTTGTCTAAAGGTTCATCAGACATCAGCAGTGGATCGCCACCGGAAATTAGCACATCCCGCACTTCGGTATGTTCCTCTAGGTAGGCGATAATGGCATCTATCCGCCGCGTCACTGGGTTCATCTCGCCTTGGCTGACCAAACGCGATCGGGTACAGTAACGACAGTAGGCGGCGCAAGTGTCTAGGGCAAGCAGTAACACCCGATCGGGGTAGCGGTGTACCAGTCCCGGCACTGGGCTATCGTGGTCTTCGCCGCATGGGTCTACCATGTCTGCGGCATCGACTACCAGTTCTTCCTCCCGTGGCACCACCTGCAACCGCAGAGGGCAAAGGGGATCTTCCGGGTCAAGCAGCGACGCAAAGTGCGGTGTCACAGCTACAGCAAACTTTTCTGGGGCTATCAAAAGCCCCTGTTGTTCTGCGGGAGTGAGGCGCAGCAAATGTTGAAAGTGTTCCACCTTAGTTAATCGATGCCGCATCTGCCAGCGCCAGTCATTCCAGCGATTAGGGTCGTAAGATTCGCCAAAAATCTGGCAAATTTCCTCACGTTGAGATCTAGCTATCAGAGGTTGAGCGAGGACAGTGTTTTGTTTCATGATTTGTGATTTTTCTTTCTTACTTATAGCAACTGCCAAGGCCGTTATGGCATAGGCTGGAAGTAGTCCCTCGTCCTAAAAAGCGCTCGCTCAACCCATGCCAAAACCCTACAGTTACGGCCTTCGCTCTTATGGTCATTTAAGCTCTTGAGTTAGATGGTTTGAACAAAACTGAAGCCAGTCAACTGTTCAACATCAGTCGCAACACCATAGACTGATGGCTTCATCGGCAAGCCGAAACCGGGGATTGTCAGGCCAAACCGAATCAACCGCCAGGTAATGGTCATAAAATCACTTACTCTTAAAAATTCCGTAAATTTGCCAAAACTCATGGGGAAAAAAGCCTCTTTCGTGATGGCAAAACTATGGGAAGGGGAGATTAGCGATATTGCTCCGCAACACTACCGCGATCGCACTATATCACGGGCGTTAAAGAAAATGGGCTTCACTCGAAAAAAAAGACCTGTCGCTATCGTGAACGGGATGAAGAAAAACGACAGGCATTTTTAACGCAGTTGTCCCTGTAATCGAACAGTATTTGAAATTTGGTTGGAAAGTTATAATATCCCTCACTCACAATCGGACAGGTTGTGGTGATGGATAATGTCACTTTTCACACTCGTTGGGCGCATCTCGGAACTGATTCAGAATGCGGGCTGTAAACTGTTATACTTACCCCCTTATTCACCATATCTTCACAAAATTGAGCAATCTTGGTCTTGAATATTTCAAACAGTTTCAGTACGTAAATAAATATATTTTAGCACCAATTGACAAGTTTTGGCTAAGCAGTTCCTTCCAAATATCACCAAATGAAGAATGCGTAGCATCAAACCAGTGAAGTACGAACACTCAACAGCATCGCAAATCTAGCGCTACACTGGACAATGTTGCTATAACCTATGCTATGCCTTATTCAGATCGGCCCCTAACCTACCCTACCAGTCAAAAAGTTGATGTCGTTGACGACTATCACGGTACAACAGTATCCGACCACTATCGTTGGTTAGAAGACCCTGACTCCGATGAAACAAAAGCTTGGGTGGAAGCGCAAAACCAAGTCACATTTCAATATCTCAACGAAATTCCAGTCCGAGAAAAAATTAAGCAGCGTCTTACCCAACTCTGGGATTATGAAAAATATAGCATTCCCTTTAAAGAAGGTAACCGCTACTTCTATTTTAAAAATGATGGTTTGCAAAACCAAAGCGTACTTTATACCTTAACTTCTCTTGACGCCGAACCAAGGCTACTGCTAGATCCCAACAAACTTTCGGAAGATGGCACAGTTGCTCTCTCCGGTATATCGATTTGCGAAGATGGTAACTTAATGGCTTATGGTTTGTCTAGTTCCGGTTCTGATTGGCAAGAATGGAAACTCCGCGATGTGGAAACAGGGGAAGACAGACCGGATTGCTTAAAATGGATTAAGTTTTCCGGTGCTGATTGGACGCACGACAATCAAGGATTTTTTTACAGTCGCTACGATGAACCTAACGAAAAAACTAAATTTGAAGATGCTAATTACTTTCAAAAACTCTTCTACCATCGGATTGGAACACTTCAAGAAGAAGATATCCTTATCTATGACAGGCCCGATCGAAAAGAATGGGGATTTAGCGGTGGTGTTAGCGAAGATGGAAAATATTTGATTATCTCGGTTTGGCAGGGAACCGATCCAAAAAATCAGATTTTTTACAAAGATTTGACTAACCCAGATGCTGAAGTAATCGAACTAATCAACGAATTTGAAGCTAGCTACAGTTTCATCGACAATGATGGCTCAGTTTTCTGGTTCCGAACTGACTTAGAAGCACCACGAGGTAGAGTTATTGCAATAGACATCAGCAATCCTTCTCGCGATAATTGGCAAGAAATCATTCCCCAGGCAGAGGAAGTTTTAGAAGGTGTGGGTTTGCTCAACGATCGGTTTGTTGCTGATTACTTAAAAGATGCTCACACTCAAATCAAAATCTTCGATCTGAACGGCGCTTATGTCCGGGAAGTGGAGTTACCGGGAATCGGTTCTGCGGGTGGTTTTGGCGGTAAGCGTCACGACAGGGAAACTTTTTACAGCTACACAAGTTTTACGACACCAGCAACTATTTACCGCTACGATATGGTGAGCGGTGAAAGTACGCTTTTTCGTCAGCCGAATGTTGATTTAAATCCAGATGATTACGAGACAAAGCAGATATTTTACAGTAGCAAAGATGGCACAAAAGTGCCAATGTTTATCACTCACAAGAAAGGTTTGCAATTAGATGGGAATAATCCTACTTATCTGTACGGTTACGGCGGTTTTAATGTTTCGCTGACTCCCAGTTTTTCGGTTAGTCAATTGGTGTGGATGGAGTTGGGGGGAGTTTTGGCTATTGCCAATTTGCGCGGTGGTGGCGAGTACGGTGAAGATTGGCACCAAGCAGGAACTAAGCTGAAAAAGCAGAATGTTTTTGATGATTTTATTGGGGCGGCTGAGTGGCTGATTGCCAATGGGTATACTTCTCCTGCTAAACTGGCGATCGCAGGTGGCAGCAATGGGGGATTGTTGGTAGGTGCGTGCATGGCTCAGCGTCCCGATTTATTTGCGGCGGCGTTACCAGCTGTGGGGGTGATGGATATGTTGCGCTTCCATAAGTTTACGATCGGCTGGGCTTGGTGTTCTGAGTATGGTTCGGCTGACAATCCAGAGGAGTTTGAGGTGCTTTATGCTTACTCGCCTCTCCACAACCTCAAATCTGGCACGGCTTATCCGGCTACGATGATTACTACAGCCGATCGTGATGACCGGGTAGTACCCGCTCATAGTTTCAAGTTTGCAGCGGCTTTGCAGGCGGCGCAAGCTGGATCTGAGCCTGTTTTAATTCGCATTGAAACTAAGGCTGGTCACGGTGCTGGGAAGCCTACGGCTAAAATTATTGAGGAGGCGGCTGATAAGTGGGCTTTTTTGGTGCGGACTTTAGATGTAAGCTGACCCCACCCCCCTACCCCCTCCCCGTCCACAGGGAGGGGGGGGAAGAGAAGCGCCTCTCTTTACTTAGACTCGTTTCCAGGTGGCGGCGATATGCACCCTACGTATTGGCGGATTGCGATCGCAACTTGAAATATAGCAACCGCTCTCGTCGGTTGAGACATTCTGAATTCCTGAAACGTTGGCGGATTCTAAACCCTTCTGACCCTAGTCCCTAGCCCCTAGCCCCTAGTCCCTAGCTAGATGTGCGATATTAACAAGAATAGAGAATAGAGCTATCTGATTATAGGCTTTAATTTTGTATGGATCTTAATAGTTTGCTGCTCTGGATAATCGGATTTTGGTGCATTGTGCTACTGATCTGGTTGACACGAATTCCCTTTAACCAATTGCGTGGTTGGGTGATAGTTACCCTATTTATTTTGGCGGTAACAGGAGGGATATTTTACCTGAATCCTAACGTGGCTGGTTTGATTGGTGGCAGTCTGTGGATAATACTGATACTGCTTCCCCTCAATGGTATGAAAAAGGCTAGCCAATTGATTTCTGTGGGGCGCTACAGTGAAGCTAGCAAACTGATGAAACGCTTGCGCTGGCTGCATCCTGCTGATGGATGGCTCGAACAACCGGAATTATTACGGGCGCTGGAAATGGGGCAACGTGGCAATATGGCTGATGCGATGAAAATCTTGAATCGCTATCAGACTAATGCTACTCCGATCGGTCGAAGTGCCACGGTTTTACTTTATCGAATGGGGGCTCGTTGGGAAGAGTTACTGTTGTGGATACGTAATAATTTACCTGAAAAGGTGTTATTTAAAGACTCGACTGTGGTGTCTTACTACTTGCGAGCTTTAGGGGAAACGGGGGATTTGAATGGTTTGCTGCATGAGTTCGATCGCTTTGAATCTTTTTTAGAGAAGACGGGTGATGGGGCAGGGGTGAATACGGTGCGAATGTTTATTTTAGCATTTTGCGGTCAACCCGAACATTTGCAAAAATTGTTGTCAGGCCCGTTGGCGGCAATTTTTACCCAGAATATCAGCGAATTCTGGTTAGGAACTGCTGAAATGGCGGCAGGAAATCAGAATGTGGGTCGCGATCGACTGTTGGCTCTTTCTGATAGGGGCGATCTTGGTTTAGATAATGCGATCGCACTTCGCTTGTCCCAACCTCCCATCGCTCCCGAACAAGTCCTCACTGAGTCATCAAGAAAAATTCTCGCTCGTGTTGCCAATGAATTAAAACACGAAGGTCAATACGGCAGAGCAGTAATTTTAAACGGGAAGAAACTTTATGCTACTTATGTGCTTATTTTAATAAATTTACTCGTATTTGCTTTAGAAATTAAATCTGGAGGTAGTGAGAGCCTTGATGTTTTATTATATCATATGGGTGCCTTAGAACCGAAAGCATTTTGGGCTGGAGAATGGTGGCGGTTGGTGAACGCAACTTTTCTTCACGCAGGCTTTTTGCACTTGGGGATGAATATGATGGCTCTGTATGTTCTTGGTTCTTTTGTGGAACGCAGTCTAGGCATTTGGAGATACCTGATTTCCTACTTTGTGTGTGGGATAGGATCTATGTTGACGATCGCTATTTTAGCTAGATTTCTGCCCGCTCAGACGCTCGGTATATTGGCTAGATTTGTGCCTTCTCAAGATCAAATTACGGTGGGCGCATCTGGAGCTATTATGGGTTTGGTTGGCGTCATAGCAGCGATTATGTTGCGAGGCTGGCTGAGAGACAAATCCCGTGTTGCAGCTAAGGGTTTGCAAAGCATTTTATTTATTATTGGGCTGCAAGCTATTTTTGACTTAATAACTCCACAAGTTAGTATGCTTGGTCACAACTCCGGGCTAATAATAGGCTTTTTAATAGGTAGTTTGTTGCAGATTAACTGGCGAAGTAAGAGTTATAGCTAGGGGCTAGGGGCTAGGGGAGAGGGTTACAGAGTAAGAGATTGAAGGTCAAAGGTAAGAGTTGGAGTTATCCTAACCGATTTTCATCGGTTGCTGTAAGAATATAAAGGCTATTGCTATGGACGTTAAGTTGACCGCAATTTTAGGCAGTATTTTCCTATTTGGAATATTGGAAAATTTGTTTCCGTTTTTCCAATATAAGCAGAGCTTTTCTAGAAGAATGTCTCAGAATTTTGCTCTGGGGCTGCTGAATGCGATCGCAACAAGTTTAACAACAGTTTTACTGTTAAAATGGGTCTGGCAGCAAAACATTTGGTTAGGTTTATTTAAAGGAATTAAACCACTTTGGTTGGTTGGTATCTTATCTTTTTTAGTTCTGGATGTGTATCTCTATTTTTGGCATAGATTAATGCACACTTGGCCTATAGCGTGGCGATTTCATCGCGTGCATCATACTGAAATGTCGATGAATATTTCTACAGCTTATCGTTTTCACACTGTTGAGGTGCTTTTATCGAATTTGCCTAAGATATTTTTGGTTTGGCTGTT
Organism: Argonema galeatum A003/A1; assembly: GCF_023333595.1. Classification (GTDB taxonomy): domain Bacteria; phylum Cyanobacteriota; class Cyanobacteriia; order Cyanobacteriales; family Aerosakkonemataceae; genus Argonema; species Argonema galeatum. The sequence continues at coordinate 135,789 of NZ_JAIQZM010000007.1, read as the reverse complement.
TGGTATCAGGCCAATTCATGCAGTAATCTATGAATTAGCATTTACAATCATTGTGGTTTTTCACCATAGCAATTGGCATCTTCCAGAGCGTGTAGATAAATTTTTAAGTTATTTTATCGTTACGCCTAACTATCATCGCTTGCATCATTCGCAAATAGTGAAAGAAACTAACTCTAATTATGCAAGTCTTCTCAGTGTATGGGACAGAATATTTAAAACTTTCGGCTATAGCATAAATCCGCAAGCTATCAAAATAGGTTTAGAGGAAGAACCCAGAGAACTCAACTTTGTGAAGTTGTTGAAATTGCCGTTTTAAGCTAAATTGTCTTTGGGTAATAGGCTGGGTGGGGATTTTTTTTACCACCCAGATGGTTTAAAATTTCACAGACGAAGAATGGTTTGGGCTTTCGATCGGTGAAGTTTCTTGTTTGCCAGCACAACCGACCAGCAATGCTAGAATTAGAGCGATCGCCACAACTATTAACAGCATACTCAAATTGTTAGATTGATTAATGTAGCGTTCGCGATCGCACTTCAAACAAACATAATGATCTGGGTCGCGAGAATCTTGCACCCAAGGGCAGTATAATTGATTACAACTCATTGGGATATCTCCTTGGTATGGGGTTATGAGCCTGGGTTTGAAAACCCAGGCTGATGAAACTTAAGCGTGTTCGCATCAATCCTCGACAAATAAGATCGGCTCAGGGCGACCAAACGCATAGAAGTGAATGGACACGGAAAGTCGCTCGAAGGGATTTGCCAAGGAATGAATTTGCCAGGATGGAGTTGTTGTCACTCCCATTTCACCAACCTCGGCTTTTTTGAAGGTGAAAAATTTGCTGCCGGAAACGTGATACAGTCGAGCAATCAACTTGCCCAAAAGTACGATCGTTATGTTCCAACAGTGATAGTGGTCGTGCCGTTCTGACCAGGATTTTGGTAGCCAGAAGCACAAGACAATTTCTCCCAAAGAACTGGAATGAATTGTCACCCACCAGTAATTCACATTTTCGTTAAACTTAACCCGATCTAAAATGCTGGGATCTGATTTGAGCAGCAAACGCAGGATTCGCGCTCCCAGCTTTAGCTGGCGGGATGGCGTGACCATCAGTGCGGCGATCGTTTCTGTGAGGAACGGTGTTTCTAAGCTTTTTTTCATGACTGCGTGTAGATTGGAATGAGAGCATCAAAATCGTTATGCTTTCTATTCTTCAACCAATCTCATAAAAGTAAAAGTTGAAAAAATCGGAACATCTTTAGGTCGATTTGAATGGAATGTAGGAAAATGTATGATTCCACTATATAGATTGCACCAAAAATATGAAAAAATACGATATTATATTAAATATCGTTGACAAGTACGCTTTGCTGTATAATAGCAAATATAAATATTGATTCTGTATAAAACTATGAACTCAGAAGCAGAATTCACCTGTGATGAAGCTATAAAAGTTGCAAATGCCGTTCTTTTCCAAACATACGAGAAGCATCTAACTGATATGGAAGTAAACGTGCTAAAGGGTGCTTGGAATAATTATAGTTATGAAAAAATTGCCGAAGAATGTGGATATTCTGAACCTTACATCAGAGGTAATATTGGTAAAGATTTATGGGATAGGCTATCAAAAACTTTAGGAGAGGAGGTTAAAAAAACTAATTTCAAAGAACCGCTGAAAAGGGAATGGGAAAAGCAATCATCCTCGGAAGATAATCGGAAACCAGGATTAGCATATCCAGAGGGTTCAGTACCTCTCGATTCACCATATTATATTGAACGTCCCGGCGTTGAATCTAAATGTTATGACGCAATTTTACAACCGGGATCTCTGATTCAGATTCAAGCACCGAAGCAAATGGGTAAAACTTCGCTACTAAATCGAATTATCGCTCATGCAGAAAGCAAAGGTTATCGCACAGCGCGATTAAATTTTCTAGATGCGGATGCGGCAAACTTTGGCAATTTAAATAATTTTTTGGGCTGGTTTTCTGCTAATATTACTTCCCTGCTAGAATTGCCAGATTTGATAGGTGATTATTGGAAATTAGCGGCGATAATTGGCAGTAAATTAAGCTGCAAAAGCTACTTTAAAAGACATTTGTTGCAGCAAATAGAAAGTCCGTTAGTTTTGGCATTAGATGAAGCAGATCGAATTTTACAATATCCCGAAATTTCCCAAGATTTTTTTGATATGTTGCGAAGTTGGTATGAGGAAGCTAATAATAAGGATATCTGGAAAAAATTGCGGTTGGTGGTGGTGCATTCCACTGAAGATTACGGTAAATTAGATATTAATAAATCGCCGTTTAATGTCGGTTTGCAGATCGAATTAAACGAGTTTACCTCGGAACAAGTGCAGAGTTTAGTTAAACAGCATCAACTGGATTTAATCGAAGGGGAAAATTTTACATCTCTCAGGGAATTGGTGGGAGGACATCCCTATTTAGTGCGGTTAGCATTATATTATCTTGCACGTCAGGAGGTGACGCTGGAAAAGTTATTGCAAGATGCGCCAACCGATGCGGGTATTTATCGCCATCATCTGCACCGACATTGGGAAATTATATCAAAAAATACCTTGCTGGCAGAGGCATTTAAACAGGTTATTAATGCTGATAAACCAGTGCAATTAGAAACAACGCTAGCTTATAAATTATACAGCATGGGCTTAATTAAGCAGCAAGGTAATTATTGTAGTTCAAGGTGCAAATTGTATCGGCGCTATTTTCTAGAACGCTTGGTAAATCAGGCTTAAGAAACTGGATTTTTACGCAAAAACCCGGTTTATGAAACAGTTAGGAGGAACTATGTCAACTTATAAATATAAAGTCGGGGGAAGTTTAGAAGCAAATGACCCTAGTTATGTGAGGCGAAAAGCAGACGAAAACCTTTATAATGGGTTAAAATCTGGCGATTTTTGTTATGTGTTGAACTCGCGACAGATGGGTAAGTCTAGTTTGCGGGTACGCACGATGAAACGGTTGCAAGCAGAAGGGATAAGCTGTGCTTCAATTGATATTACGATGATGGGTAGCGATTCTCTAACGCCGGAGATTTGGTATGGGGGAATCGCATTTGCTTTATTAGATAGTTTCCCTCTTTTGGATAAGATTGATTTTAAGGCTTGGTGGCAAAGATATCAGTTTTTGCCACCAGTGCAACGGGTAAATGAGTTGCTGAAAAATGTCCTCTTGCGCGAAGTGTCTGTAAATATTGTAATTTTTATTGATGAAATTGATAGTATTTTAAAGATTAAGTTTAAAGATGATTTTTTTGCCTTTATTCGCGCTTGCTATAATCAGCGAGTTAATAATCCCGAATACAAGCGATTGACCTTTTGTTTGTTGGGAGTCGCGACGCCTTCAGATTTGATTCAAGACAGACAGCGAACGCCATTTAATATTGGTTGTGCGATTCAGTTGACTGGGTTTAGTTTCAATGAAGCAAAGTTATCTTTAACGGCGGGATTGGCAGAAAAAGTAGATGATGCGGAAAGGGTTTTGCAACAGATATTGGATTGGACGGGTGGACAACCTTTTCTGACGCAGAAGTTGTGTAACTTGGTGGTGGAAAAGGCGGAAGATAGAAAGGCGAATGTTAAAAAATTGGTGCAAAGGTATATTATCGAAAATTGGGAAGGACAGGATTATCCGGAACATTTGCGGACTATTCGAGATCGGATTTTGAAGAATGAGGAACGCGCTGGTAGATTGTTGGGATTGTATCAGCAAGTTTTAGAGAGAAACCCGGTCTATTCGGAGAAACCGGGTTTCTTGGGTGGTTTCTCGCCAGATGAAGAAATCGAATTGCAGCTATCCGGTTTGGTGGTAAAAAAAAATGGGAAGTTGCAAGTTTATAACCAAATTTATCAGCAAGTTTTTAATCGCGATTGGGTAGAAGGGGAATTAGCTAACCTGCGTCTTTATAGTGAGGCGATTACTGCTTGGTTAGCATCGAAGCGAGAGGATACATCGCGACTGCTGCGCGGAGAAGCATTGGGGGAAGCTTTGCAGTGGAAAGTGGGTAAAAGTTTGAGTGTGGAAGATAATGATTTTTTAGATGCGAGTCAACAATTTGCCTATAAGGAATCAGAACAGGCGAGACAAATTTTAGAGGAGGCGAATCGGGAAGCAAAGCAACTAATTGCAGAAGCGAAGGAAGGGACGAAAATAGAACTCGCTGGCGTGAGGGCGTTGCAATTGTTTGAGTCGAAAACTGGGAAAATCGAAGCTTTGTTGGCGGCGATGGAGGCGGGACAAGACTTGCAGAAATTGGTGCGGGGTCGCCGCTTGTTGGATTATCCCGCTACCAGTCCTCTGTTGGCGTTGCAGCAGATTCTCCTGTCTATCCGCGAACGCAATCAATTTAGCGGACATCAAGGCGGGGTAAGGAGTGTCTGCTTTAGTCCGAATGGGGAATATCTGGCGACTGCATCGGATGACAGAACTGCTAAGTTGTGGGATTTGGCGGGTAATCAAATTGCTGAATTTAGCGGTCATCAAGGCGGGGTAAGGAGTGTCTG
>NZ_JAIQZM010000007.1:0-131166 GCF_023333595.1 Argonema galeatum A003/A1 | reverse complement strand
GGGTAAGGAGTGTCTGCTTTAGTCCGAATGGGGAATATCTGGCGACTGCATCGGATGACAGAACTGCTAAGTTGTGGCGGGTAGAAGGATTAGAGGAATTGTTGGCGCGGGGGTGCGAGTGGTTGAAATTTTACTTTGCTTCCCATCGGGAGGCGCGGGAAAGGTTGCAGGTGTGTGGGGATAGGCGGATTTGAACTAGGTACGTTGTTGCGCTTGGGCGCTAGATTTGGCGCTAAAGCGCAACTACGTACCTTTTTTTAGTTATCAGTTGCGTAAGTTTGCATCTACTCAATAGCACCAGCTGGCTGTTTTCCCACTTCTCTAATTTCATCCTGAATTTGACACTTCAATGCCATTAGGGTTGCCATCTCATATAGTTCTCTGGCTTTTTGTTCAGTAATTCTAGCAATTTCAAGGATTTCATTTAATTCTGCCAATTGCTTTTCATTTAAAGATAGTTCATTCATGGCCAATTTTCCAAACGAGTTTTCAGCCTATTTGCATTTATTTTAACTTCAATCACCTGTCCCAGCAAAGTCGCTAAATATTCTCCTCTCTCCTGGATTACCTCAGCAGTCGCATCAGCAGACGAAATACTATCAACAATAGTCTGTATCCGTCCTCTGGAATTATCTACAAAGAAGATGGCATTGTTGAGAAAGGCAAAGATTTGAATCAAAATAGCATTATCTGGAAACCGAAACAGTAGGGGTCTGGCTCGATTTAGTCCCTCTGTCGCTGCTTGCTCAGTTTCATTCAATTCCCGATTTAATCGCTCAATTAGAGCTTGAATTTCTGATGGAATCGGCATTTAGAAGCATTCTGATTTCGCCTCATTAGCATACCATTAAAGATGGTGCGATCGCGCAGCGTGCCGTAGGCATATCGGCTTCTTTTCCAAAAAGCGCGTCGCACCTCATACTTCTACTTTAGCTTTTCGTAATTGTTCGATCGCAGCTTGTCTTCTTAATTCCTGCCGAATTCGCAACTTTTCATCTATTTCTGTTGCTAAATCATACACGGCTTTAGCTTTCTGTTCTGCGTCTTTGGCTAGTTCCAATAGTTTATCTAGAGTCTGATCATCTGGTAATTCTTTCATTGTAATTCCTCCAAATTGCGGTTAATTTCTCTGACAGCTATTTTACTTTCAATTACCCGACCCAGTAGCGTTCCCAACTCTTCTTCAACATCCTGAATTTACTCTCCTGTTGCATCGGGAACCTCAAGCCGTCCACGGGCGACCTGAATCCGTCTTCTGGAAATTTCTACGAATGATAGGATGTTATTGAAAAAAGCAAAGAACTGAATCATTCTAGCATTATCTAGGAACTGAGACAATATAGGTCTGACTAAATTTAGTCCCTGCGTTGCATCAGTCTCAGTATCAGCTAGTTCTTGGTTTAATCGTTCAATTAGAGCTTGAATTTCTGATGGAATCGGCATTTAGAAGCATTCTGATTTCGCCTCATTAGCATACAATTAAAGATGGTGCGATCGCATCTCCTTTTCTTTCAAAAAAAGTAAGTTTTATATGATGCTGGGATCTTCTTCATCTAAAAGTTGCGCGATCGTCCAGGGCAGCGGTAAAGTGCGGAAAGCTCGATCCTGGTGTGAGAATTGCCCCTGGCTATTATTTGCTACTAAATCGGCCAAATTTTGAATGGCATTTAATAAAAGAGTTGGTTGCATAGGTAGCTTCTCCCAATTTAATATAGCGGCTTGCGAGTGGGTAGGTACTGGTAAATTGTAGGGGCGGGTTTTGCCATGATTCTTGTCCGTTAGCCACAAATTATCTGCTAAACCCGCCCCTATTGCCCTAATCGACGAGAGCGGTTGCTATATAGTGGGAAGGCGTTGCATTGCGGGATTAATCTTAATTCAAAACCGAAACGTTAATTCCGCAATGCTTCGCCCCTACATAATCTTGTGGCGGGAACGGAGTAACTCACCTTAAAATGACTCCAAGCATCGATAATAATTCCTGTCTTAAGAGAAGTTCATCTACTCTTGGACAGAATCACGCTACGCTATGCGAGATAAATTTAGATTAACTCTATCTATACAGTATTTATTCCTACGATCGCATCCCGAATCGCTTGTGCAGTTGCAGGTGCCAGCAGCACCCCGTTGCGATAGTGTCCAGTAGCTAAAAGAATATTGCTAAACCCTTGCAATTTACCGATAATTGGAGCAGGACGACCTTCTGGACGCGGACGCAAACCAGACCAACTCCTAACTACGGTGGCGTCGGCTAAAGCTGGACAAAATGCGATCGCATCCTCCCTCACCTTTGCCAATAAACTTTCATCCCCTATCGCCGCATATCCATCACTGGGAAACTCCACTGTAGCGCCGACCCAGTAATCTCCCCCTCCCACCGGCACAATATGCACATCATTACCAGTAATCACCGGCTGAAAATCGGGACGCCCCAAAGGATGCTCCAATCGCAGATGCAAAGCTTGCCCTAAAACTGGTCTAATGTCAACTAGCTGTCCAAAAGATTTCGTCAACGGCGATGAACCCAACCCCGCCGCCATCACCAACCAATCAAGATCGATCGCGCCAGCTGTTGTCTGAATCTGTTTGCAAACCCCATTAGACGTTTTCGATCCCACCCCCAACACGGTGACGCCAAACTGAAAAGAGACGCCGTTTAGCTTTGCTGCCTCAACTAAAGCTAGGGTTAGAGCAGTTGGATCGACTTGTCTATCTTGGGGAGAATAGACTGCTGCCGTAATCTTCTCCAAATTAACTTGAGGACAGTTAGCGCCTATTTGCGCGGCGTCCCACATTTCCAGATGCCAATTTTGCTCTAGCCGAATTTGTACCAATTCTGACCAGCTAGCTAAACTCCTGTCTTCCAAACACAGCATCAGAATTCCCTGCCGATTGAAGGGAATCTTACGACCAGTCAACGCCTCTAGTTCTGGAATCAAAGTTTCATAGCGTTGGATGCTACTCTGCCGCATCTGCCACGCCTTCCCCTTGACTTTGTGGCTGATCGCGCCCATCAGGACGCCCAAGGCGGCACCTGTAGCACCCTGCGCTGGTGGTTTTGTATCCACGACTGTAATAGTTAGTCCTGGAACCTGGCTGAGTTCGTAGGCTAGAGTCGCACCAACAACACCGCATCCTACGATCGCAACATGACTCATCTGAAAAAAGATTTTAGATTTTAGATTTTAGATCTTAGATTGCCAGACAATCCAAAATCCAAAATCCAAAATCCAAAATCGACTACGCTTTAGGAGCCAGATCCAAAAAAGCGTTCAGATTCTTCTGAATTGCGGCGTAATTGCCGATCGCCGCTTTGTAGTCACGTTTTTGAGCAGCTTGATCGATCGAAACTAAGCTCTCATATAGCTCTTTGGCTGCTTCACGCGCCTTTGGTCGGGCGTCGGGAAGCAGGTTGCGTTCTATCCCAGAGATCCTGCCCCGCAATTCACCTAGAGGCCCACGGATGAAATTCCTGACAAAAACCCAATTTTCATCTTGAACCAGCTTTGCCAGTTCGGGCAAGCGATCGCGCAAAGCCTTAATTGCAGAAACATTTTGCCCAATCAGCTCAATCTGAGCTGGCGTGTAAGTGGGAGGCTTCTTCACTTCAGGAGTGCCGCAGCTAACCAAAAAGGCCGTCAAAAACGCCAGCACCAAGGCTAGAAAAGACCGATAACGTGGCATATTATTTGTGGAATGAACTTCCGAACTAAAAAGTATCCTTAAAAATCTTACCGGCGAAGAAACCCTATTAGAGCTTGACTGACTCGATCAGACCAATGTTCTTGAGGATAGTGACCAGCCTCTTCCAGTTTGGACACTTCTGCATTCTGCATCGAACTGGCTACCCCTTCTGTCTGCGTAAAAGGCAACCACGGGTCTTTCATCCCCCAGGCAATTAGCGTTGGCTGCGTCCACCCTCGCAAACCAGACTCAATTTCTGCCATTGACTGCTGCATCTGGAGATTCCGCACCGTCCAAAGCAGACTCCGCCCCGCATCGGAACTCTTGAGGTAGGGACGCCGATACACATCCAAATCCTTCTCTGATATCCCGTAACCGCTACCGCCTTCTAGGGTTCTGTCAACCAAGATGGGGTCTTGCGTCACCATCTCACCGACCAAAGGCAATCCCAGCTGTTGAATTTTCCAGGGTATTTTAGCCGCAGATGACATCGGCGCATTCAAGATAGCCAAGCGCTCGATTTTTTCTGGGTTCCTCAAGGCATATTGGATACCGCAAGACCCCAAAAATCCCTGCACAACCAAGGAAAAGCGATCGATTTCCAGGGTTTCGATGAATGCTGCCAAAGCTTCAATAAAGGCATCGGGTGTATAAGCAAAGTCTCGCTTGTCTGGTTTGGATGAGATGCCAAAACCAATCCAGTCTGGCGCGATGCAGGAATACCCTTTTTCCGCCAAACCGGGCATCACTTCAGTCCAACTGTAACTCTGGGAAGGCAAACCGTGCAGCAGCAGCACCGGCAGTCTATCACTTCTGCCAATGGGTTTCGCTTCCCGATAAAACCATTTCAGCGAACCAACTTCAAGCAATTCCTCATTTAGTGCCACTTTCTCAATCCTGCTTGTTGCCCGTTGCTTGAGCTTACCGCCCAACGGTATTTTTGGACAAGGACTGGGAGAGTGGGGGAGTGAAAGAATGGGGGAGTGGGGGAGAATGACTAATACTCATCTCCTTTCAAAGAATGTAGAGACGTTGCATGCAACGTCTCTACAAGGGTTACAGGCAACGCACCTTTAATTTCTGGAGATGTCTAATGACCAATGACTAATGACCAATTCCACGAAAGATGCTTTGCAGTTGCTAAATCAGAAATATATTGTTAGACTTATTCGCCAAACTCACTTTTAAATCGTAACTATAGGGAATCCAAATAAGCGTGAACGCATCTCAAAAAGCCACCAATATTGAACTCGCCAGTAAGATTGCTGCCGTGGTTAACTTGTTCAAGTCCAAGTTTCCCGACGCGAAGGCAGACCTCAAACCTTGGCAGAACGATGTCGATACCAGGGAGTTAGTCGATCCTGATTCTATTGATATCGGCTTTCATTTTCCTGGCTGGAGTAGACGGTTTCAATGTCGAAGCATTTTGGTGCAGATTCGTTTTTACGAAGATCCTGTGGATGCCTACCGTCGGCTAATTGGCATTGAAACAGATGGATTTAACCATCAAGGTTTAGCTTGGCGTCTTTCCACTGTTGAAAATTGGAGTTTGGTAGGTGATTCTCAACCAGTTCCAGAGGTGGGGGAAAAGCTAAAACATTTTTGCAGGCAAGTGTTTGAATTGTTCAACGGTTAAATGTTATACCATTTGCCCAGTCTTTTACCCTCGTGACCAGGTGGAACCTGGTCACGAATCTTCCAAGGCTCTGCCTTGGTTCAATCCGAGCAAGTTCCCTGTGAGCTACAACTGATAGGGTAGCCAGACTGATATGTGGCGGCACGTTTGCCAAATAAAGTGTAGCGATTGTCGCGAATTTGTTCGTAAATGCGATCGCCCGCCCACTTCACCCCCGGTAAAGCTCGATAAGCCTCCACAAATATAATACCGATCGGCAACAAGCGCCCGATTTCCTCCGCAGCATCGCTACCTTGCCAGCGCCTCTGGGGTGCATCTGCATCAATCAAAATCATCCCCATTTCGCAGTCTTTCGGCGTAATCCCAAACCGACTAAGAGTTTCTTCATCCTGCATCGGCGCATACTCAAACATTTTGCCGCTATCTAAGCTTTCTAACAGTTGCACCAAAGTGACGCAGAGATTGCAGTTGCCATCGTAAATAACGTTGTAAGTCATAACAATAAGTGTTTTACCACAAATTATTCTATATTTTTGTATTTTAGCATTCCCATCGGTGATTAGCTTTCAAATAATCTACAATAAATCTAAGGCCGATTGAAATTCAACTGCTTGAATCGAAGGTGAATGGATGGCGAAGTTTGTTGCGGTTACGGAAGCCATTAAAAGTCTTGCTGAAGCTGAATCAAAGTTGAACTTGAGCCGAACTGAGGATGAGGCTTTTTTTACAGAATGGCAAACAGAATTGCCGAACCTTAGCGATTCCGAACAGACTGCTTTGGATACGCTGCGACGGAGATTACTATATCACAGAGCCGATGGAGAATTGCTAGAAGGGGCGGTAACGCTGCTTGTGGCATCGCCTTTATTAGAACTGGCAGGATTCTACGATCCACCGTTTAAGATGAAAGCTGAAGCCGCGATCGAGATTGCGATCGATGATGGGGAAGAAACTCTGCGCGGGCGAATTGATATCTTGATTTTGCAACATCATCTTTGGGTAATGGTTTTGGAGTCTAAGAAGACGATGATTTCAGTGCGATCGGCATTGCCTCAAGCACTAGCATACATGATGGCAAATCCAGATCTAGATAAACCACGATTTGGCGTATTGACCAATGGGGATGATGTGTTATTTGTCAAACTCTTGGCTCAGCCAATTCCCCAATACGCATTATCGCGGGCTTTTTCGATTTATACTGTGGCAAGCGAACTGCGATCGGCTTTTAAAGTCCTCAAGCATTTGGGTCAAAGCATCACTAGCACATAAGTTACTGTGAAGGACGAACAACCAGAATCAGTTTGCCATCCATTAGACTTCTTGCCAAAGTCCAAGATCGAGGAAAAGAACATTTCAACTATAAAGATTGTGGTCTGGGTCTAGCCAGACCACGTAAAAAACATTTTCACTGAAAAATCCATGCACCCTGCCGTATTCATTCGCAGATATTTGAAACTGATAGGGTATATTTACAAGCTCGTCTTCATTAGGAATACAAAAGCCATTAGGCTCAGTGGTGTCTTGCCAAAGTATTCCATGACAGCGTAGACTTTTACTCTGATTGTTAATGACTTCTTCAGCTTTCAATTGCGATAAATCGCGCAGCCTTCTCAATAGAGATGCTAAGTATCTAGCATCTCTACCCCCAATAGAAAATTTCTCTTTGTCATCCTGATAATACCTGAAAGAAAAACTAATTCCTTCTGGTATTTGGATATTGACAACCTCTCTTCTTGGTGAAGATGCTTGACTGCGAATATCTGTATCTTGTCTTTTTTTATTCTTCTTCGATGACACGAGTTTTGTAAAATTCCTTCATTAATTCCTTCGTAATAATAGCATGACAAGGTTCATCTTTTGGCAAGTTACCTCTAGCCTTAATCCAAGGGTCTTCGCGGCGCACCATCAATTCTAACTCATAAGCATCCCGAAAGAAATAATCGTCGGCCAAGTCGTCTAAAAACTTTTGTACTTCCTGTGGAAACTCTGGTTTTTCGACTTCTTTCAGAATTGGTTTAAACCCAAATTGTTCTTTGTATTCGTAAAATAAAGCCGGGATAGTCGGCCCATGCACCCAAGCTTCAAAATCCTCATCAAAAAGGGGTGTATCTTCAAACGCCAGATACCATGCTTGGGCATAGTACAAGAGTTTTTGTAGCTTTTGGTTGCTGAGGTAGGAGCCTACGTCATTAGCGAACCAGATGTAGTAATCAACGAGTTTGGAGAGTGTTATCACCGTAGCTATAGTGGTCATAAAATTAGACTAAATAAGTTTGATAATTTTTATAATAGCACAGCGCGATCGCACGACTGTAATCGATTACTTATATAGCGCTTCTAAATCATTTGTACAGGTGTAAGAAACCCGGTTTCTCAAAGAAACCGGGTTTCTGGGCTACACGGGTTGTACAATTCATTTAGACGCGCTATATATTGTTCTAAAGAGACAAATATGTAGTAGCAAGGCATCCGAGATATTTTGGGTAGAGTGGTGTCGCCCACACCCGCCCTGCACTCAAGTGCAGGGCTAATAGCGAAAGTCCATTAAAATGGACTGTAAGATTAGTATTCAGTCCATTTTAATGGACTTTTGCTATTAGCCAGCGATTTGAATCGCTGGCGGGCTACAAGCGAAGTCAGTGGCTTTGTGTAGAATTAAAATCTCATCAATTTACCAACAGCATCATTGGTTCGCAGGCGGGTTTTGAGGCTAGTAGAAAATAGTGCAACATCTTACTTATAACCCTTTGATATACTGCCTCATTACAGGTGGCAGAATGTAAAAACTTCCTTGTTGTTCTATCAAACAGCGCCGCGATAAAGATTGCAGCGCGTTTAGTAAATCTGACGCTGGAATTCTGCTATTTTCTAGCAATTTTGCCAGATTGATTGGTTCGCTTTCTTTAGCCAATAAGGAGAGAACTTGTTTTTCTATTTCGGATAGGCGATCGCACTGCTGCTGTAAAATATCTTTTAAATCTTCTGGCAACAATATGGTATCATAAGGTAATAACTCAGTCACACATCCTGCCAACTCTTGAATCAGAGTGGCGACGCTTTTTAACCATAAGGGGTTGCCTTGGTAGCGGTGAACGAGTGCTGAGTAATTCTCGATTTCTGCTACCCCGTAATCTCTCAGTATTTCCCGTCCCGCTGCAATATCTAAACCAGTGAGTTGTAAGGTACGAATGGAAGTATTTTGTTTTTTTACTTGAGTCACATCTCTCGGTTGTTCCCAACCGATTAACAGAAAGCAACTTTGATGAGATAATGTTTCTATCTGTTTGAAAAAGGAGCGATATTCTTCGTATCCTGGTTTATACTTTCCTGCCAATTCGCCGCTACTGAAAAGGTTGTGAATGTCATCTAAGACGACTAAACAGCGATGTTTTTGTAAATACTTAATCAACGGTAAGGTTTTTGGGTTAGTTGCAGGCGAATCTTGCTTTTCTGACTGCGAGAAAAACTGGATCGAGTTAGCTTCAAATTTAGCTAGAGTGGATGATGCGTCTAGACTGCACCAAACCACGTACTCAAACTCATCTTTTATTTGTTGAACGAGTTGCGCTGCTAATGTTGTTTTACCGATACCGCTGATACCCGTGAGCGCTATTAAGCGACAGCGTTGTTGTAAAATCGATGTGGTGAGGGTTTCGAGTTCGGGAGTGCGATCGTAAAAAGCACCCAATTCTGGCATTTCGCTTAAATCTTGATGCGAGATTTTAGTTTGTTCTGTGTTAGATGTTTCTTGATTAGGTGGATGTGAGTTTGGGATATTTGGCGAGTATCTACTTTCTCCACAAAAATTAACGAAGCCTATTTGCACAGAGTCTTGTGCATGATGTGAAACTATCGAGATTTGCAATCTCTCCATTGTCGATCGAAAATTCGATTTACTAACTTTTTCCCCCAATTCTTGTGAAAGGATCTGCCATAACTTTGAGCCAACATCCCTGACATAACTCTCGTTACAGTGAAACTCTTCGGCAATTTTCGTGTATTTCTCACCTTGCATAGTTCCCCGCAGGATCGCCTCTTGCAAGTCATCAAGATGCTGACCCGTCTTGGCAAACACCAGATCGTCAGCCATTTTTAACACTTCCTTAAGATTCATGGAGCATCGTAGATGTCGTGATTTTCCGTATTATACCTAACATTTTCCAACATTTTCTAGCATTTGCCAACATTTTTCAAGCAGCGAGTTTGAGTGGCTGACAAAATTGCCAACAAAATCGAACATTTTTGGGGTAGACAAAGCTTTGATTTATACGTAATGATGGTAATGATAAAACGTACATTTAGAGATTAAACACTTGCTGTTTATTTGCTGCAATGATGTTTTATACCGCAAGTAGGGTGTAATTAATAGTTAGATCGAAGATTGACCAGTTTTGTGAAGTTTTAGCTGGGAGGGAATTATGAAAATATTGATGAGATTTTTAATTTCTATCGGTGTGATAGCTACAGTTTTTAGTTCGATTGAAGCAGCGTATTCACAAATATATGGATTACGAGGAAAGTTTGATGGCACACAAACGCAACAAGCTCGGATTCGAGAGGTAGGCTCTCTTGCTGTTGCAATAGAAGTAAATGATGGTAGAACCTGGCAACAATGGTATGCAACACGTCGGGGAGATACGAACTTCTCAAAAATAATTAGTTGTACTGTTGGTGAGTTCAATGGTGATAAAAAGTCCGATATTGCTTGTCTGTATGACTATGGAAACTTTGATGTTGGAATATGGGTATTGACCTCGGACGGAAGGAACTTTAACTCTAGCATCTGGTGGAGAAGCGGTAAGGGCAACTTGAACCCAAATTCTGTTGTTGGGAGGATTGAGTCCATCGATAATAATAATGACGGTCTCTCTGATCTGAAGATGCCCTACCTTTATCCCAATGGTATCCGTAACGATATTGTTTTTTATTCTGATGGCAATAAATTTTACCGCTAGAGCGAATATATCGGTATACACTAGCCAAAGCAGTGCGCTCGCCCTTCCTTGTAATTTAGGTTAACCCAAATAAACCCAACATCTTTTTCCACTCATAATCTTATCCATTTCCACCATGACAATGCGATGATTGGACGGAGAGCGATCGCACTACCAAAAGAAGAGCGATCGCCAGCCGTTATTGTAATTCTCATAACTCCCAACCTGAAAGACAAGCGATGGTGTGGGTTAAGATAAAGAGGTTTTCGATCCGCCTTGTATGAGTGAAACCGTATATATTGAAACCAGTATCTTAGGCTACCTCACTGCCAGATCCACCAAAAATCTAATTCTGGCTGCAAATATGGAAGTAACACGAGATTGGTGGGAATCTCGTCGAGGTAATTTTACGCTCTACATCTCACAAGCAGTCCTGAAAGAGGTAGCCTTGGGAGATGCAGAGATCGCGGCTCAACGCTTGGAGATACTTCATGGCTTTCCACTACTAGAATTAAATCAGGCTGTAGAGGACTTAGCTGCACAATTTCTCACTCGCAGTAATCTCCCTCCCAAAGCGAATGTCGATGCGATTCACATTGCAGCCGCTACCGTTCATGGCTTGGATTACCTGTTAACGTGGAATTGTAAGCATATTGCCAACGCGCAGATTCAGGGAAAGCTTGCAGAGATCAGCCTTGACTTCGGATACGAGTTACCCATCCTTTGTACACCTTACGAATTGCTGGAAGGTTAGTATGTTGCAAGATGAAATAGTAGAAGAGATTCACCGAATTCGTGACGAATATGCAAAGTCGTTAAACTACGACTTAAACGCAATTTTTGCAGATTTGCGGAAGCAGCAAGCTGAAAGCGGAAGAGAAGTTGTGAAATTACCACCAAAACGCGGTCTAACAAGTCGTTGGAGCGAACGAAGCCAAAATAGTCGTTGATCGGGAAACCCTACATCTTTTTCGACTCACAATCTTATCCATTTCCACCATGACAATGCGATGATTGGACGAGAGCGATCGCACTTTTTTTGGTAGTGCGATCGCTATCTGCGGTATAATAAAGGTAAAGCTCATAATTAGTCTTTCAAAAATTAACATGATCAACCTAGACTTGTCGCAGTCCGATCCATTCACCAACCTCAAAGTCACACTCCTGCTAGAAGCACTCACATCCGGGCAAATTGCGGCATCTGTCAGAGAGTTTCCCGACTGTCGAGTGAAAGCAGAAACAAGAGAAGAGGCGATCGCACAAATTCAAGCTACGTTTTTAGAACGGCTAAAAAATATGGAAGCGATTTCATGGAACGTGCCGATTCAGACTTCAGAAGCAACCTGGAAAAAATTTGCAGGTGTCTTTAAAGATGATTCCGATTTGGCTGCAATTATGGAGTCAATTCGCGCCGAAAGAACATTAGATGATGAATCGGAAGTCGATCCTTCCTATTACCTGTAGAGGTGTCTTTTGGTGTGTCAATATATTTTGGATACCGATTGCGTTTCACTGATTCTCTACAATCATCCCCAATTTCTGTAGAATGTGCAGTAGGATTATCTGTAGCAGAGTTAGCAGTAGCAATCCCTCATGGACAAGTTGGGGTGACGACAGTAGGCGAGATTCGCTCGGAAGGTGGAGATGTCATCCGTACTTCTGGCAGAAGTTCAAATCATGCAACTCTAACTGGATTAACACCAGATCAAGCAAGCTTTCTGCTGACACCAACGATTCCCAATCCAGCAAAGCAATCATCCCGATCGGAGTAAACTTATGAGTAACCCTAAAATTTTTGCCGACTTTCATAATGCCGATGAAAAAGGTCGTCTTCGTCTGAATTGTGTGGGGACGATTGAAGATTTGAGTCGCCAAAATATTAAGTTGCAAGATGGTCAATTGCTCATTCTCTATAGCGAAGAATTAGAAGCGGATGGTGTGGTGCAATATTCTGAAGAGGAAAGTCTTTGGGTGGCAGTAATTGATTGGCAGCTTCTTAGAGAGGTAGAGGATATTATTCCGAGCAGTTCTAGCTTACCTGAGAGTGGTATAGCTCTACCAATATTGTGAGAAACTTCACAATATAGCAACCGCCAAGGCGGTTAAGCCATAAATCTGGGGTAGGGGCGAAGCATTTGGGCATATAATTTATTGGTTAAAACCGAAGATTTACTACCCGAATGCTTCGCCCCTACTGCCATAATCGCCTTGGCGGTTGCTATATTATCTATTTTTATCATTGCAATGTGATGATTGGATAGATAGCGATCGCACCACCAAAAAAAGAGCGATCGCCTATCGCGAAATGGGCGATTAATGTTAAGGCAATAGAGAATCTACAGAGAGCGTTCCTATCTCAAATCCTTCGATCGCTAAAGGCAGCGCATCCTCTAGCCCATAGTTTTGTTGTGTGGCATAATCTGAATGTTCGGCTTCTCCAAATGGCTGAGTATATACCTCAATCTGTCGAGAGAGGAGATTTACAATCCAGTAAATTGGAATGCCAGCACGAGCATAAATGCGTTTCTTTAAAGAGCGATCGCGTTGAAGGGTCGTATCGGCTACTTCGACAACAAGGGCAATATCTTCAGCACCCGGATGTCGATCGAGGTACTGTCGAGTATCTCCTCTAACAACAACCACATCCTGTTCTGGTTCGCTATCAAATAGTGCGATCGGTTCTTGCGAATCGACATACCATCCTGAAGGCAAAATGCTCTCGATCGCGATTCTGACAAGGCGAGTTGCTGCTCTATGTGGGGGATTTTTTGGCATTTTGAAAACTAACCAGCCTTCTAACAATTCTACCGGATCTTCGTCCGTAAGAATACCATTTTTAATCATACTATGATAACGATCTAAGCTTAAGCGCCAGATCAAATCTGAAGGAATTGCTGCTGCACTCTCTAGGGACGACATGATAACTTTCCCGAATGTACTATTCAAAATGAAACAAAGTTTATAAATTTATTCTAGACTAGCATAATTTTATCCATTTTTATAATAACAATGCGATGATTGAACGGATAGCGATCGCCTATTTGTAATTACCTAACTCTAGGGTGACACAGCAGGACGCACAACGCGAATCAGTTTGCCTTGCAAAGGTTCTTTTGCTGTAATTGCAACGTGGATTCGGTTAGCCAGCGCCTCCCAATCGCGGTCGTTCGTACAGGCAATAATACCAGCATGATCTGGCTGTATGCGATGCAATCGAAAGAAATCTTTACGATTCTGGGTAATAACAGCACGGTTGGAGTTAGTTGCAAAAGCTAACACATCCGGATCGGGAATTCTCTGATTTGCTTTACCTGCTTCTTGAACAGTTAAAACATCATGTCCCAAAGATCGCAACAATTCTACAACAGGATATGGGTATTGCTCATCAGCATAGAGACGCGCCATCTACTACAAATCCTCGTACATCACTCGATCGTTTTCCCGGATTTCTGTTTCAATTTCGTCCGGGAAAGCTTCAGCATAAGCCCAGGCATTTGCAATATCAGTAGCAGAAAGCGATGGATAGCTAGTGAGTAAATCGGCTTCACTATATCCAATGCGACGAGCTTCTATAAGTCCCCAAACGGTGATGCGAGTTCCAACAATACAAGCACTACCACCACAAACACCAGGCGTTTTTTCAATACCGCGCCCTAGATTAATTTTGCCCTGGGATAGGAGTTGAACGACTTGAGCTTTTTCGTCGTCAGAGAGTGCCAGCAGTTGAGGCTCTAATTCTTTCAGCGTCATGGCAAACAATGGAATTGCGACTAATTACTATATATTATTACGATTGTAGACGCTCCTGACTTTGATGCCAAAATCCAAGCAGCAGTTTGGCAGCAAATGCAAACAGCAGCTAGCGCGTTCGCGTAAGCGATGCGTAGCATATCGCCCTTTTTTATATATCAAGTTGAAACAAAGAAACCCAACATCTTTTTCCACTCACAATCTTATCCATTTCTATCATTGCATCTGGATAACTAATCGCTAATCAATAAATTGCCATAGCGCGTAAGGACGCAATCCAATTATTTTGTGTTCGATAATTCCCGCACCAAAACCTTCAGGGGTATTTGTGAGATCGATACTAAAATAAACGTTGCGATTTTGGAAGCGAAACTTGTAACGCGCATCTAAGGAATTGGGTTCTGTCGGGGAACTAGCTTGACCGACACAGGAAGCATAAGCTTCTTGTAACGGTGCTTGATATTCTACAAACCGAAAACGCGATGTCGTTAACTTAGCACGACCTGCGATCGCTAAAGTGTCAGCAATTACTATTTGTTCCGACATAGCTGCTTCATCTCTATAGCCAAACGAGATAATCCAAAGTCCTACATTTTTAGGGCAATTTCCTGCTTGGCGGACAACATTTAACGTTTTATTTGGCGGAGGATTTGATTGGACTTCTGTTACTGATTGGGCTGGCGTTAGCTGAGTAATTACAGTTACCATAACCGCCAACAATAACGTTAATGTAGTATAAATTACCGTCCAATTTTTCATGTTTTAAAGTTTAGTATTATTCAACGCCAATCCACCTTACAGCCGGACGGGACAACACCAGGTTTTTATATACTATTTCAGAAGGATTCCCTGGAGTGTCTGGTTGCAGTTGGACGCGAAAAATCACATTTTTATTTTGGAACCGGAAAGTGTAGAAAGTTCTTTCATCAACATCTTCAGATATAGCCTCACCGACGCAATCAGCAAAGTTACTTTTCAATGGTGCTATGAATTCCGCAAGTTTTTTGTCTGATTTAACCAATCGGGCCGAACTTGCGATCGTATTCGTGTCAGCAATAACGGTAAATACAGAATTACCAGCGTATTTACCAATTAATGTCCAAAGCTTGATGTTACGGGGACAAGTTCCCGACTGGCGTATTACGTTGAATGTGGTATCGGGTGGAGTGCTAGGCACAGAGGGCGCAGGGAGATTTTGCGACATTGCTGGCGTGACTGCAAGCAATAGTAATAATATGCCCAATGTTGCGATTAACTTTGCCAAGTTCTTCATAATTATGTTTTAATTACCGAGCATTGGCAATTCCTAATTTTAATGGGTAATTGGTACGATTATTACCCATTATCAATTGCATAATATACAGAAGTAGATGTTATATCGTTTACGCAAATGCTTGAGACAAATGGGTAGGGGCGGGAAGAGCCAAAGAGCTTGATTCCTATCGATCAGATTAAAGTCAAAACCCGCCCCTACTCTACAATCTGTAGCAAACATTTAGGTATTCGATATTACCCGATTTGATTTCAATTAGTCGGCAATTTGCCATTTTACAGCTGGACGGGAAGACACCACACCTTTATAGGCAATTCCAGAAGGATTACTAGGAGTGTCTGGTGGCAACTGGACGCGAAAAGTAACTGTTCTATTTTGGAAGCGGAAACTATAACCGTTTAGCATTTCTTCGCGAGACGCTGCTTGACCGACACAGGAAGCAAAGTTACTTTTCAATGGCGCGGTGAATTCGGCAGACTTTGTGTTTGATCGAACTAAGCGAGCTGGCCCTGCGATCGCACTCGTATCGGCAATCACAACAAATTCACCACCGCCATCGTATCGACGAACTGAAGTCCAAAGCTTTACCGTCCTGGGACAAGTTCCCGACTGGCGCGTTACGTTGAGCGTCGAATCCGGCGCAGTACGTGGCAAAGTGGGTGGCAATAACCGTTGATTTTGGGTTAGTGCTGGTGTAGCGGCAAGCAAGGCTGATAATATGCTCAAACTTGTGGTGAATTGCCACAATTTTTTCATCTGGTTT
This sequence comes from Argonema galeatum A003/A1, assembly GCF_023333595.1. Lineage (GTDB taxonomy): Bacteria > Cyanobacteriota > Cyanobacteriia > Cyanobacteriales > Aerosakkonemataceae > Argonema > Argonema galeatum. The sequence continues at coordinate 115,126 of NZ_JAIQZM010000007.1, read as the reverse complement.
ACCATAATTTTAGTCTGCGATCGCCCAGCGCACAGCGGGACGGGAAGAAACGACATTTTTATAGGTGATTAGGGAAGGATTACTGGGAGTATCTGGCGGTAGCTGGACGCGGAAAGTAACATTTCTATTTCCGAAACGGAAACTGTAATTGGAGTCTTCCGCAGAGACAGCTTGACCGACACAGGAAGCGAAGTTACTTTTCAGCGGCGCTGTGAATTCGGCCAACTTCTTGGTCGATCGCACTAAGCGAGCTGGCCCTGCGATCGCAGCCGTATCGGAAATAACAGTATTTTCCCCACCCCCTTCATAATAACGAAATGAAGTCCAAAGCTTGACTGTCCTGGGACAAGTTCCCGACTGGCGGGTCACGGTGAAGGTTGTATTGGGTGATGCGCGAGGGATAGTTGGCGGCGGTTGGTTTTGCGTCATTGCCGGTGCAGCGACAAGTAGAGTTGATAATATGCCAAAAGTCGTGGTGACTTGAGCCAAATTCTTCATAAGTTTTGTCAGAATTTTGCACTACCGAAGGTCAGTAGACGATCGCAATGCAGCCAAAGTTTCATCATCAGCCGATCGAACCTCGATAATAAGGTGATTTCAGCTACAGTCTTGAGAGCCACAGCGATCGACAATTAGAGTTTGGGTAGAAGCAGCTTCTGCATTGTCCTTATTTCAGGTCATATGAAACCCCGAATAATTGTCTGCGGCTTAGGCCCGACTGGCTATAAAATCTTCTGCTTGCTAAGGCAACAGGGAGCATCTGTTGTTGGTATTGATGACCAACGTATCCCTGGTGAAAACGATGATGTTGTCACCGGAGATGTAAAAGCGGCTGCTACCCTGAAAGCGGCTGGGATTCACGAAGCGCATACCTTAGTTCTAGCTGGGAAGGACGAAGCGCTGAATTTGGCGATTCTCACCCAGGCACGAGTTCTCAACCCCCGCATTCGCATCATCAATCGGCTGTTCAACACCAGCTTAGGCGATCGCCTCGATAAAATCCTCCCCGATCACGTTACCATGAGCGTTGCCGCCCTAGCAGCGCCAGTATTTGCCTTTGCTGCCTTGGGAAATAAAGCGATCGGACAGTTGCGACTGTTTAACCAAACTTGGCCCATCCATGAAGTACATATTCACGAAAACCACCCCTGGAAAGGTCGTAAGCTGAGCGAACTGTGGGACGATCGTTCCCGGATGCTGATTTACTATATGCCAGTGAACGGTCAAATAGATTTAGTTTCTGCCGTCGTCTGCGGACAGCTGCTGCAAGAAGGCGATCGTCTGATTATCGGCACCCAACCCAGCGTCCGCAACCATCGCCAACCTTCCATTCAAAAACTGCTCAAAATTTTCACAAATTTGCGACAATTTAAGCAACACGGTCAAGCGCTAGCGGTGATAACTATCGTACTTTTCCTAACCGTTTTTACTGGCACGCTGACCTATATCTTCACCAACGTGCAAACATCTTTTATTGATGCGCTCTATTTTTCTGTCGGCATGATTAGCGGCGCTGGCGGTAACGAAAAAGTAGCAGAAAACGCTCCCGACAGCATCAAATTATTTACAATATTCATGATGCTGGTTGGGGCAGCAACTATTGGTATTTTCTACGCACTACTTACCGATTTTGTTTTAGGAACCCGCTTGAAACAATTTTGGGACGCCGCACGAGTTCCCGCACGAAATCACTACATTATCTGCGGACTAGGCGGCATCGGCGTGCAAATAGTCAATCAACTGCACTGTCACGGACATGAAGTAGTCGTCATCGAAAAAGACCCCAACAATCGGTTTGTCAATACAGTTCGTTCTTCAGGCGTTCCCGTGATTTTGGGAGATGCCAGTTTGTCGGCAAATCTGAAAGCTGCCAACCTTCAAAAAGCAGACGCCCTCTTAGCAGTTACCAGCGACGATATGGCAAATTTAGAAATTGCCCTCACCGCCAAAGGCATCATGCCCAAATTGCCGGTAGTCGTGCGTAATCAAGACCCGCACTTTGCTTCCACTGTGCAAAAAGTGTTTGAATTTGAATCTGTGTTGAGTCCGACTGAATTAGCTGCACCTGCTTTTGCGGCGGCAGCTTTGGGAGGACGCATTTTGGGTAATGGAATTACCGGCGATACTCTGTGGGTTGCCTTAGCAACGATGATTACTTCAGGACATCCTTTTTGTGGCAAGCGCGTTAAAGAAGCGGCGATGGATGCTGACTTCGTGCCTTTGTATATCGAAACAAAATCCCAAACCATTCATGGCTGGGATGTATTGGAAACCGCATTAGGTGCTGGGGATATTTTGTATCTCACCATGCCTGCAACTGGACTGGAACAATTGTGGCGCGTGACGCCTGCTCAAGTTTTGGCTAGCTAAGGCTATTAAGTTTAGTTTGGGAATGCCAGAAAAGCGATATTTTTCTGACTTTGATTCAGCTTATAAAAATAATCCAAGGAGGGGTTATATGGATTACCTAAATGTTTGCTACAGATGTAGAGACGTTTCATGAAACGTTTCTACACCAGAGAGTGTTCATTGGTAGCAGAAATAAATCCAAACGATATTACCTGTGGCATCTAGGTTAGCAAATGAATCATTCTATATGACTGACTAAAGTCGCAGCTATTTTGCTTCCATATAAGCAATACACTGCTGCATTTGGTGACGCATTGTCTCGGCGTCAGCGTGGTAGCGGCGTCCGTGACCGGGTAGTACCCACTCGAACGAATATTCAGACAGTTTTTTCATAGATTTCGACTGTTCTCTCCAGGAGTACCAACAGGCATCTCGGAAAGCAATGAGGTGGTCAAGTTGTGCAGACCAAGCCAGATGATCGCCGCTGAACAGATATTTGTTTTTGTACAGCAAAACTGTGTGACCTTTGGTGTGACCGGGAACTGGAATAATTAGAAGGTCTGTCTCCAATTGATGCGGTTCGGAACCAGATAATTTGATTTCTACGTCGCAAGTACCCGAATTCATATCATCCTCATGAAGGATGCGATCGGACCCAAAATGCTCTCTGTACTTCCGATGATCCGCCACATCATCTCTGTGTGTCAAATACATATAACGAATGCCACCCATTTCCTCTAGCCGTTTGACAAGAGGTGGCGTAAAACGGGGAGAATCAACCAAAACATTACCTTCTGGTCGCACAATCAAATAACTCGCCGCACCGTAGGAGTTTTCCGAGTGATAGCCGCAATGATAGATATTTTCATCTACCAAAATAGGGAGACTTTGCTGAGCTTGTTTAATATCTTTTGGTTTTTCGACAGTGCCGATAGAAGCGGTGGGACAGGCGAGGAGTGCTTGGAGCGATCGTCTTCTTTCTTCCTCATTCATCGGTTGATGATAAACCGCTGACTGCTCATCAACGCGATCGAATACCTCTGGAACCATCCATCGGCAAGTATCGCAATCAATACAAGTGCGATCGACATAAAAATCACCGCTAACATTTTGGTGACGACGCTGATTTAGATGAGCCATAATTAAACCTTACCTTACTTGCAAAAATTACCATGATTATATTATAATTATAACTACCCTTCATCATCTGTTACCTCAAATGGTTGTTAACAAAAACCAATTCTACATTTCCCCAGAACTTTATCTCAAAGGAGAGGAAGTAAGTCCCATCAAACACGAGTATAGACGGGGGCACGTCTATGCAATGACGGGGGCAAAGAACCCCCATGTTATTATTACTGGAAACTTAGTAACACAGTTGAACAACTTTCTTTCGGATAGCCCCTGCATCGTCTTGGCATTAGATACGAAAGTTAGACTTGAAGCCGCCAATTGCTTTTACTATCCCGATGTAGTAGTGACTTGCGATGAACGAGATACAACTTCTACCGCAGACTTCATTCTCTACCCATCTTTAATTATCGAAGTCTTATCTAAATCAACAGCCGATTTTGACAGAGGCGACAAATTTGCCGACTATCAAACATCATCAACTTTACGGGAATACGTGCTAGTCAGTCAGTCTGAGATACTCGTCGAATGTTATCGTTTAAACGATGAGGGAATATGGGTTTCTCAAACTTACAGAGAAAGTGATGAAGTGGAATTAGCTAGTGTAAATTTTAGCTGCACTATCGTTGAAATCTATCGAAAAGTTCCTGGAATTATGTGAGCGAGCTTTCCCAAAAGATATGATAGTTTTGAGTGAATCGCTAGAACAAATAGAGCCCTCTGCGAGCGCAAGGGAAAATAAATTAATGACTGAAGCTGCCCAATTATTGGGATGCAAAGTCTATTATATACCGCGAGATTTTGAACTATGCGGCACGGCAGAAAATGCCCTCTACCATATTCCTAAATATCCGAAAGAAAATGCTGGTATTTGGGTAGGATATATTCCTGAGTGCGATCGCTATGAGGCTATCTACAATGCCGCTTTAGCTAAAGGAATAAAACTGCCCAATACACCATTGCAACACAAAACTGCAATGGAATTAAATCTATTTTACCCACTATTAAAAGGATTGACGCCCGAAAGCGTTGTCATTAAATCAATTGATGAATGTGCTGAAGCTGGCAATATATTGGGATTTCCTGTATTTGTCAAAGGAGCAATTCAGTCTAGAAAAAGTCAAGGTTGGGAGTCTTGCGTAGCAAACAATTTGGATGAGTTAGTTAAACTCACCGAATGGTTGTTGAAACTAAAATATAGTTCGCGAGGCAGAGTAATTGTCAGGAAATTAGTCAACTTGCGACATACTAGCCAAGCCCCAAATGGTTTCCCTATGGGAAGAGAGTTTAGATTTTTTATTTATAACGAGCGTGTTTTAAAGTATGGATATTATTGGCAAAGTCGAAATGATTTGAGCAAGTTATTGCCAGAAGAAGAGAAAGAAGTATTGAACTTGGCAGTCTTGGCATCGAAACGCCTTGGTGTTCCGTATGTAACAATTGACATCGGGCAATTAGAAAGCGGCGATTGGATAGTGATAGAGACAGGAGATGCCCAATTTGCGGGTCTTGGTCAAATTCCAGTTCTTGAACTATGGAATAAATTAAAAGATATCACAGGAGAATGATTAATATCATGTCCGGTCGATCGCCCATGATAAAACTTTGTCAGGTATGTTGTTGCGCTTCAGCGCTCTTTAAGATAGCGCTAAAGCGACGCGCTTTGGCAGCAGCTAGGGGATCGACAGAGAGATATGTAAGTATTATGGGCTACTAAGCTCTCACGCATCTAAATTGTAGTTAGGGACGGGCAAGATGCCCATCCCACAAGAATTTCATTAAATTGACTATAAAATTTAGCTGCGTAGCAGCTTAACTACCTGTGAATACCTGAGCGTAATCCCTAACAAACTGTTCAAAAGTAATTGGTTTCTTCCCAGTAATTTGTTCTACTACTGGCGACAAAGATGAGTAAGCGCCAGCTTTTTGAGCAGCATACAATCCCAACACCATGTCAATCTGTAGGTCTGGCATTCCTATTTCTTTCATTGCATTACGAGCGCTATCTTCTGGAATATCGATATAGTTTATTTGTCTGCCAAGAACAGTTGAAAATATTTCGGCTAACTGAGCATTTGAGAGCGCTTCCGAACCAGTGATTTCGTAAGCTTTGCCTTCATGACCGCTTTGTGTGAGAATTGCTACAGCTACCGCTCCAATATCTCGCGTATCGACAAAGCTGATTTTTCCATCTCCTAATGGCAAATAAAAAGCATTCTGGCTTTTGATGGTATTTCCGGTATAAGTAATGTAATTTTGATGAAAGGAATTCGGACGGAAAAAAGTGTAGGAAATTCCCGAATCTTCAATCTTTTTTTCTCCCTCGCGGTGCATTTGAGCTAAAATCATTTCTGGCTGGCTATCTGCACCCATGACCGACAGCTTAACGATGTGTTTGACACCTGCTTTTTTGGCAACTTCTACACTGGTAGCTTCTATTTCTACCATATTGGGAACCAGCGGCGTTGCCAAAAAAACTTTGTCAGCGCCTTCAAATGCGGCTTGAACTGTTTCTGGTTTGTTAAAGTCAAATTCGACTAATTCCACGCCTGTCAGCCCTTCGGCACGGCTAGTAGAACGAACTGCTGCACGCACGTTTGCGCCTGCTGCTGCTAGCTGTTTGACGACTTGACCGCCTACGTTCCCGGTGGCACCTGTGACTAAGATTGTGTTTGTCATGATTCACTCCTGATTGAGAAGCCATTCATCTAATTCTGCCAAGAAAGCCGATCGCGTTTCTCGATCTAAAATGGCCCGATCGAAGGCGTTGCGCGTCCATCGCCCTAAATCGGCAATGGTAACACGCCGTTCGGACACCAAACGCAACATTTCATCTGTCAGATTATAGCCAAAGAAAGTAGGGTCGTCTGAGTTGACAGTCACAGCTACTCCTGCGGCATCTAGTTCGAGAATGGGATGTTCTTGATATGATGGTATATTTCTGAGGCGTTCGTTGGAAGTGGGACACATCTCAACTAGGATTTTGCGATCGCGCAACAAGCTGACAACTTCTGGATCTTCTATAGCAGAAGTACCGTGACCGATTTGCTTAACACCCAGTCCCTCTACAGCAGCGCGAATGTTTTCTGGGCCAGTCATTTCCCCGGCGTGTACCTTGACTTTTTTCCCAGCTGCAAAAACTGGCGCAAATGCTTCCTTAAATAAATCGGCGGGCCAACCAACTTCTGAACCGTGAAGATCGAAGCCGGAAATAACTTTTTCTTTAATAACTTTTTGTACCCAAAAGTTAGCGGTTTCGACGCCATCATTGCGATTGAGGCCAGCGATGATTCTGATAATTGTACCATGCGATCGCGCCCTTTCCACTTCCATTTCCAAAAGTTCTAAAACGCGATCGAGAGAAGCACCAACTCGCTCAACTAAAGGAACGTAAAAGTCTAACTCCACGTAGCGGATACCTTGTTCAACAAAGGAATCAACAACATCGCGAATTAATTCATCATAACCGGATGATGTTTGTAACCAGGGATGAATATAACTTTTAAACATATTCCGAAATTCATCAAAGTTGGCGAATCGAAACTGAGGTTCGTACCAATAAGGAGACTCAGGAAAAACGATCCCTTTGTGTCGATGTAGCGCCGATCGAACAGTAGCCCAACGAGGTGCCCCTTCCAAGTGTATGTGTAATTCAGCTTTTGGCATGGAGGAGAGATCGGGAATATTGGTTTTTTGTTCTATTTTGCTAAGTTCCAACATGGTTTGATTCTCTCTATTAATTCCCGATCGGAGGTACAGTCTATGGGTCGAGATCCCCGACTTCTCCAAGAAGTCGGGGATCTTTTTACCTCACTCACCTGAAAAGTGTTGTATCTCTTTTTAAAGCTCGACTAACCAATCCAAAATCAACTTATTCACGATATCCGGTCGTTCATCGTGAGGACAGTGACCGGTATTGGGAATTGATACAAATTCGATCGGTTGACCGTTTTCGCTAAGTTCCTGATAAATCTTTGCGCCAGTAATAGGTGTCCAGGGGTCTTTTTCTCCCCAAAGTACCAGTAGCGGATGCTTCACTTTTGGCAACAATTCTGATGGACTGGGGCCAGGAGGCGCAGTCAGAATGGAAGCAAAAACCTGTTGTGCGCCAGCGTCGCAGGAAGGCTCGTAGAGGATATCGACAAGTTCGTCTGCGATCGCTTCCGAGTTAAAATAAACTTGCTGGAGGGTGCGACGGATGCGGTGTTTCTGGCGAATCCGATTAAATATAAACGGGCCAAAAACTTTGGAACTGACCAGCTTGGTAAAGCCTCCCATCACCAACCTTAAAGGCAAATTTAGTTCGTCCGGGCGATGATTGAGTCCACCAGCACAATTGATCAGAATAGCACCCGCAGAAATTTCTGGATAATCTGCGACTACCATTAAACTGAGTAAAGCACCGATCGAATTGCCCACAAATACAGCAGGTTCATCAATATGCGATGAAAAGAAATCTTTGAGCAATTCTGACCACACATCCAGGCTGTAATCTAATGGTGGCTTATCGGAACCGCCAAATCCCAGTAAGTCCAGCGCAAATACTCGGTAGCCACCGGCGGCTAGTACAGGAATATTCTGACGCCAGTGTCCAATAGAAGCACCAAAGCCATGAATCAGTACCAACGGACGTCCGGTGCCCATAACGGTGTACTGAATTTTATGGCCTTTCCAAATCCAGGTAAGTTTTTCCAAGGTGCTGGCTGTCGCCAACGGCTGGGTTATCACAGTATTCTTATGAAGATTCGTAAAGTATGTTATTTAATATGATATTATCTTTTGACTTAAAAGAGTGATAACTCCGTTTCCGCCAAAAGATTTTGTAGGGGCGAAGCATTGCGGAATTAAGGTTTCGGTTTTGAGTTAACGTGATTCCGCAATGCTTCGCCCTCGCACTATACATACTCTTCCACCACCGAAGTGAGTAATCGTAAATCCACAGTTGAAATGCGTAAGTTCTATATGAATCAGAGTTTCTTAGCTTTACTTGGCAAGATTGTTTTTGCTACAGCTAGCTTGGCGATATGCGCGACTGTCAGTGCTTCCACCCTTGAAGCAAGTCAACAACTTTTAGCGGCACAACCCGCTAGGAGACAAGCGAGACAGAATAACGAGTTGGTTCCAGAAGTTATTGCCAATGCGGTTTTACAGAATTTGTCTCAGCAGACGGGAATACAAACTTCTGGCTTGCGTATTATTGAAGCTCAACAGGAAACCTGGACTGATGGTTGTCTGGGGATAGCTAACCCCGGCATTGTTTGCTCTAAGGCTATGGTTCCCGGCTGGCGAGTGGTGGTGGGGAGAGATAGAGATCGCCAACGCTGGGTTTATCGCACTAATCTAACAGGTTCCTTGGTGAAGCTAGATCCAACCGCTAGCCAGAATGTAGCCGCTACTTCACCCCCGCCCAGTCCCCCGTCGCCGCCTACTCGCCTGTCGCCGCCTCCGGCACGCAGACAGGCAACAGCAACGACTTCGAGAGAATCGACAAGAGAGCCATTGCCTCAAGTGGTTATTGACCAAGATGAGGCAGCTAACCCCGAAAATCAGAGACCTCCCCTGATTGAGGAACCACTTGGCGTCCGAACTGAAGTTAGGCCCCCTCAAGCGCCGGCGATCCGCAGAACTGAGGTAGTTACCGCTCCTCAAGAACCTGCGATTCGCAGAACTGAGGTAGTTACCGCTCCTCAAGAACCTGTAATTCGCAGAACTGAAATATTTACCGCGCCTCAAGAACCAGCGATTCGCAGAACTGAAGTAGTTACGCCCCCACAAGAACCTGTGACCCCCGTGCCGCAGGTCAGCAGCACTGTGGTTACACCCCCTCGTCGGACGTTACAGCTGCCCCCTCGTCAAGTCAGCATGGAAGGCAAAAGCAGTTTCAGTCTGGCTATTCGACAACCATCAGCGACACTTTCCGATGTAGTCGCTCGTGTTTCCCTAAAGCCTAAAAACGGCAACAGCTATGCACCAGAGCAGTTGATCGGCGACTATAGATATCGGCTGGATAGACGAGCTATATTTACGGGGGGAATGAATACGGGCGATCGCATTGTCCTACGTCTGTACGATTCCGGGAATCGCCTGATTGGATTCACCGAGCTTGAACTCTTGGCACAAAACACAGCCGTTAACCTAATTTTTCCCGAACAAGCATCTCTCTACCGCATGGTGCGGACTCTCTACGGTATTGATGCCGATCGCGACGGCAGTATCGACCAAGGTACGAATTTCTACGACTACTACACCATCATCACCGGCACAAGGGCTGGTGAAGAACGAGTCTCTTTCCTAAACGGCGTGCCAAATACTAGCCTGACTTGGTTCCAGGTAGCTGGATTGCCAGTACCGTCACGCACAAGCGTTTATCCCAACTCTTTTAACGGTGGCGAACAAGCCATCACAAATCAAGCTATTAGCGTTTTTAGACCTGATTTGCCTAGAGTTTTCACCACTGTGCCGGGTAAGGGAGGCGCTGTAACTAACGTCAACAATAACTCTAGCTACAACGCGACGCGCTTGTCGGGAACTACCCGATCGCCAGAACCCCAAGCGCCAACTCCCACCCCGGAAGTCCAGGCGAATTTTGCTGATATACCATCGAATCACTGGGCTAGAAGCTTTATTGCACAGCTGGTGGCTAAAGAGATTCTCGAAGGTTTTCCCGATGGACTCTATCGTCCCAACGCTCCCGTGACGCGAGCCGAGTTTGCCTCAATTTTGCGTAAAGCTTTCGATCGCAATAAGGTTCGCGATGTCGTGGCTTTTAGGGACGTACCGACTAACCACTGGGCTTATCCAGCCATTCAAGAAGCTTATGAAATGGGGTTCTTAGAAACTAATTCCAGCCAAGGTTTTAGCCCCGACCAAAAGGTTTCTCGTCTTGACGTTTTGGTAGCGTTGGGAAGAGGACTGAACTATTCTCCCACCAGAGGAGCCGACAGGATTTTGAGCGTGTACAGAGATGCCGCTGCTATCCCAAAAAGCGATCGCGATCTCATCGCAGCAGTTACTGAGCGGGATATGGTAGTAAGTTATCCCAATGTAAACTTTCTCAATGGCGATCGGTTGGCAACCAGAGCCGAAGTCGCTGCCTTGATTTATCGGGCTTTGGTAAGTATTGGAAAAGCCGAAGAGATTGTCTCGCCCTACGTGGTAGTATCAGCACCCGATCCAACTAATACAGAAGTTAGAGAACGTCCGCGTTCTAATCGACAAAGACCGGCTACCCGCAGTCGGCGGCAAAGCAGCAATAGTAATAACTAATTATCATGCCCGAATTAAATTTGCCCAAACCCCCAAAATTTGAAAGTGTAGAAGACGAGCGCCTGCATCGCAAACAGCGCCTCGCCGCTGCTTTTCGCCTCTTCGCCCGCTATCGGTTTGACGAGGGTATAGCTGGGCACATCACTGCCCGCGACCCAGAACTGACCGACCATTTCTGGGTCAACCCCTTCGGGATGTACTTTGGACACATCCGAGTTTCAGACCTCGTGCTTGTCAACGACAAAGGCGAAGTAGTAGAAGGTAACAAACAAGTCAACGCCGCCGCTTTTGCCATCCACTCTAAGATTCACACAGCTCGTCCTGATGTCGTCGCAGCTGCCCACGCTCATTCCCTCTACGGCAAAAGTTGGTCGAGCTTGGGACGCCTCCTCGACCCCCTAACGCAAGATTCCTGTGCCTTTTACCAAGATCACAACTTGTTTAACGACTACACGGGAGTTGTGCTGGAACCAGAAGAAGGCAAGCGGTTAGCGAACGCCCTGGGCCCCAAGAAAGCGCTAATTTTGCGTAACCACGGCATTTTAACGGTTGGTCAATCGGTTGATGAAGCGGCGTGGTGGTTTATTACAATGGAGCGATCGTGCCAAACTCAACTTATGGCTGAAGCAGTTGGAAAGCCAATGCCGATCGCGCGCGACACCGCACGCCTAACATACACTCAAGTAGGTTCTCATTATATGGGTTGGTTTAGTTTCCAGCCCCTGTACGAAATGATCGCACGACAGCAACCCGACTTTCTGAATTAAAGTTGCTAGCATCGATTACCTAAAAAATTCGTCTTCTTATTCTTATCTGTGTTCATCTGTGTTCATCTGTCTTCATCTGTGGTAAAAATTTAACCAACGATGAAAACAGAAAATTTAGAGCGGCTTGCGAGTGGGTGAAGTACAGAGAAACCCGGTTTCTCCAAGAAACCGGGTTTCTTTCCCTATACCTCTATTGTAGTTGTTGCTTTAGTTGTTTAAAATTTTCTGGACTGAGGGCGACTTTCACTTCCAACTTTTGCTGAGCGTCTCGTAGAGTAACAACATGATTTTCACCTTTCTTACCGTATTCCAACTGAGGATTTGTTAGCTGAATAGTCTGATAAATGACTTCCGGTAGCCCTAATCGGATCGCCACTTCTTTTTGAGACTGAGGATAAACATACAAATACTGACGCAAATTATCGAGTTCCAGTTTGTGAGGGGTAGTGCTGCGTTCCTGCTGAGTATCAGGTTTTTGCCAATAGAGAGTAATGCCGCGAATTTCGGGATTTCTCATTGCAAATACCTCATCAAACCGCTGTGGTTCCCAGTCTATTTCCCTGACATCTGCCGTAGGGGGAATTAATCGCTGCCGCCAGGTGATTTCTTGGCCGTTGAGACTGGCAAACCATTCCTTGATCGCAGCGAAGTTATTGCGGTTGTCGGGGTTGGTGCTACCTTGTTGCCAGACGATTGTGAGTGGCATGAGATGCTCCTGATAGGTTTGTTTATTATCAAGTATTTTCATATATTATAACTTGCGATCGCACTTTTGTATATAACCCAAGTTGCTAGTTATGATAATTGAGATTGCGATTAGGTACGTAGTTGCGATGAGAGCGCTCTTATTATAACTGGGATAAGATCTGGAAAGCGCAACTACATACGCAGAAAGCAAGTAACTAGCAACTTGAATTACATATCGTTTTCCAACATTATCTAAAAGCCAACTAACATTCACATTCAACATTTATTGTATTATATAAAGTTGCGATCGTAAACCAAGCACAATGGCATCGTTACTCAGAGCTTTATAAGCTTTTGTTGAGAATTCTTGAAATTCAACCGATCGCTCCTGCTGATATGCTAAATTTATTAGCACAGGCCATAGAACGAACAGAAGCTGCCCGTGATGCTTCCCTGGCGAGTGTTCGAGAAATTAAAAGGAATTGGAACCTACCATGAGCGAGCAACCAAAAATCCCTGATGCAGAGACGAGAAAGCGAAGTCTTGAACGATTGCGCGAAAGCAACCGACAGCTCGATCTTGTCGGTTTGCAAATAGATGAACTGATTGCAATGGCAGATGCTCATCTTCTTCGCCAACGCCGGGAACGCCTTGAGGGGAAAAAGCCTCCATCAGCTAATTTAAATGTCACTGAATAGTTGTTATGTTTAGGGAATGAAATAGTGCTCTTTGGTACGTAGTTGCGCTTTAGCGCTCTTGGAGCGCTAAAGCGCAACTACGTACCCATAGAAGATTGTTCGTTTAACCTATCAAGTATCGCCACGAGTGAGGCTGATTATGACTCAAGAACTCCTAGATTTAAGGAATTGCATCCTTGAAGGACGCTATGACGATGCGTTGTCCCTATTAGATGAATTGGACGGGATGAGTAAAAAAGCAATTTTGCGGAATATAAAAAAGTTTTTGATTAGGATGCTGGTTCACTTAATCAAAAACCAAGTTGAGCCGCGCCTAACAAATTCTTGGTATGCTTCAATTAGAAATTCAATTGTAGAGATTCAAGACCTGAATATCAAAGAAAATAAAACATCTTACTATATTAAAGAAGATGAATGGGAAGAATATCTTTTACAAGGTTTTGAGGATGCTATAGTTGGGGCTAGCGTAGAAGCATTTGATGGACGATTAACTCCATCTCAAGTAAAACAAAGAATAGACAAAACTGCCATAATTGCTATAGCAACTAAATTTCTAAATTTAACTTATTCTCATTCACCGGAAAGATTGCGTGAGGCGATATCGGAAGAAGTCACTCAATTACCCGGCGGCGAAGATTGGAAATTAGGAAAATAAAGTTGAAATTCGGCTAAAATCACAGATAAATGCGGTGTAAGGATGCGGCAAATGCTCCGGCGAATTTGGCAGTGGCTCAAAAGCTTTTTTCAGCGGTTATGGGGAACCCCACCCCAACCCTCCCCGCCACGGGGAGGGGGCCGGAGCAAGAGTAGTCAGACTCCTACTCCCCCCCCGTTGACGGGGGGGTTAGGGGGGGTAAAGCCAACCCGAACGGATATAGAGTATGAGGTTTTGTTTAGCGAACTCCTGGAAGGGGTGAATCAAAATTGGAGTCGGGGGCAAGTTTTGGGGTTTTTGATCGGAAGAGGCATCACCGAGGTTGAATTAGCGGCGTGGTTGCGTCCCTTTGGGGAAAGATTGCTGGCGACACCGGAACAGCATCAGGAATTGGTGCGGCGGATAGTGCTGCTAGGGGAACTTCGCGGTGGGGAATTGGGTCAGGTTGCTGGGGAAATTGGCAGACAGATATCAGCACTAATTCCGCCACCTCCCCTATCGCCTATTAATACAGATAATGTTTGGCGTGGCGAGGTGATAGAGGCATCGTTTGTCGGCGATGGTTTGAGTGTTTCAGAGGGAAAGAACCGCAGAGACGCAGAGAACACAGAGAAGAAAAATTCAGAGGTTGGTGAAGATGCAGAGCTTCTTTGACAGAGGTTATCAGGAATATAAGGAGGGGGATTTTCGAGCAGCTATCGCCTGCTACGATATGGCGATCAAATTCTTACCTGACTTCCACGAAGCCTGGTTTTGCCGGGGCCTTGCGCTGGATAAGTTAGGAAGATATGAAGATGCTATCGCCAGCTTCGATGAAGCGATCGAATTGTTACCCGACTTCCACCAAGCTTGGAATAACCGGGGCATTGCGCTTTGGAACTTAGGAAGATATGAAGATGCTATCGCCAGCTACCATAAAGCGATCGAATTCTTACCCGACTTCCACCAAGCCTGGAATAACCGGGGCCTTGTGCTGGATAACTTAAGAAGATATGAAGATGCTATCGCCAGCTTTGATAAAGCGATCGAATTCTTACCCGACGACCACGAAGCCTGGTTTAGCCGGGGCGTTGCGCTGGATAAGTTAGGAAGATATGAAGATGCTATCGCCAGCTACGATAAAGCGATCGAATTCTTACCCGACGACCACGAAACCTGGAGTAACCGGGGCGTTGCGCTGGATAAGTTAGGAAGATATGAAGATGCTATCGCCAGCTTTGATAAAGCGATCGAATTCTTACCCGACGACCACGAAGCCTGGTATAACCGGGGCTTTACGCTGTATAAGTTAGGAAGATATGAAGATGCTATCGCCAGCTACGATAAAGCGATCGAATTCTTACCCGACTTCCACCAAGCCTGGTATAACCGGGGCCTTGCGCTTGGTAACTTAGGAAGATATGAAGATGCTATCGCCAGCTTCGATAAAGCGATCGAATTCTTACCCGACGACCACGAAACCTGGGGTAACCGGGGCGTTGCGCTGCATAAGTTAGGAAGATATGAAGAAGCTATAGCCAACTACGATAAAGCGATCGAATTCTTACCCGACGACCACCAAGCCTGGTTTAACCGGGGCGTTGCGCTGCATAACTTAGGAAGATATGAAGATGCTATCGCCAGCTTCGATAAAGCGATCGAATTCTTCCCCGACTACCACCAAGCCTGGAATAACCGGAGCATTGCGCTGCGTAAGTTAGGAAGATATTAAGATGCTATCGCCAGCTTCGATAAAGCGATCGAATTCTTCCCCGACTACCACCAAGCCTGGAATAACCGGGGCATTGCGCTGCGTAAGTTAGGAAGATATTAAGATGCTATCGCCAGCTTCGATAAAGCGATCGAATTCTTACCCGACTACCACGAAGCCTGGAGTAACCGGGGCAGTGCAGCCGGAAGTTCAGTTAACTATAACCCAATAGCTGCTGCTTTAATTGCCTCTGCACCAGCCACCCGAAACCCCGCTTTGAACCTGCGAGGCTATGAGGGTGAATTGGCAAGCTATCAGGAAGGTTTGAAGTTTTGCCACCAAGACACCCACCCAGAAGGCTGGGGTGATTTGCATCGTGCTATTGGCAATGCTCACTATTTTAAAGGGCAACAAAATGCAAATCCCCGCGAGTATTGGCGCAAAGCTGTAGCCGAGTATAACGAAGCGCTGAAAACTCTAACTGAAGCAGATTTTCCTGAATTGCATTTAGAGGTTTTGCAATCTCTGATTCGCGCTTTCTTGGGTTTGCAGGAAACCGCTAAAGCCAAAGAATTACAGCGACGCGGCACAGACTTATTGCGGCGATTACTCAATAGCCCCCCTTCCCAAGGGGGGTTGGGGGGATCGGACGATCGCCAAAACCAACTCGCCCTCAAATTTTACACTTTCCAACAATTAACTGTTGATATTGCCGTACAATCCGGGCAACTCATAGAAGCATTAGAAACCGCAGAAGCCGGAAAAAATGCCTGTTTATCTTGGCTACTCTATGCCTACACCGATGAGATTACCTCACCCAAATATACCGAAATACAACAAATTTTAAATCCCACAACAGCCGCCGTCTACTGGCACATCAGCCCCTGCGCCCTCACCACTTTTATCATCAAACATGGCGAACCAACACCCATTGTTTTAGGATTAGAAACCCGGTTTCTCCAAGAAACCGGGTTTCTGAGTCGCCTAGTGAAATTTGAAGACTGGGTGAAAGATTGGAATCAACAATACGAGAGATATCGCAAAGAGAAACCCCCCCTAACCCCCCCGTCCACAGGGGGGGACAAATCGGAGTCTGTGACTTTCAATCAAGCGCTATTACCCCTCCTAACCCCCCCGTCCACGGGGGGGGACAAATCGGAGTCTCTCACTTTCAATCAAGCGCTATTACCCCCCCTAACCCCCCCGTCCACGGGGGGGGACAAATCGGAGTCCGCCTCCCCCTCCCCCTCCTACTCCCCCTCCTACTCCCCCTCCTACTCCCCCTCCTACTCCGGCCCCCTCCCCGCAGGCGGGGAGGGTTGGGGTGGGGTTTCCTGGCGCGACAACTTGCCCAAAATGCTATCCCACCTAAGCCAACTTCTCGATATCCCAGCAATTGAATCCGCACTTACCGGAATCAGTAAGTTAATCTTAATTCCCCACCAAGACTTACACCGCTTTCCCCTTCACGCCCTCTTTTCCAATAACTTCACCATTACCTACTTGCCTAGCGCCCAAATTGGCAAAAATCTCTCCGTTACATCCGCTGCTAACCTTACCGATTCATCGCCAAAACTACTAAGCATCGAACATCCCGAAAGCACAGGATTAAAACCTCTCCTATTTGCCGAAATTGAATCTAGTGTCATCAGCCAAATGTTTGCCAACCCCACTCGCATTGCTGACGCAAATGCCACTCGCGCACAAGTAGAAACAGAACTGAAAAAACCTCACACCATCTTTCACTTTACCGGACACGGCACCCACAATTTCAACAATCCCAGTCAGTCAGCCCTAGCCTTATCCGGCGACGATAAACTCACCCTAGCAGAAATTGCCAAAACATCCTTTAGCGGCTATGAACTCATCAGTCTTTCTGCTTGCGAAACCGCCATTACCGGAAACCAAACCATCACCACCGAATACGTTGGCTTAGTCAGCGGCTTTCTGCGCCAGGGTGCATCCTACGTCCTCAGCACTCTCTGGACTGTTGACGAAATCTCCAGCGCCCTGATTGTAATTCGCTTCTACCAATTCTTCAAAGCAGGCGAGACTCCCACTGCCGCCCTCAAACTAGCCCAAAACTGGCTTCGCACCGTCACCTACGCCCAACTTGCCAAATGGTATGCCAAACTAGCAACAGATGAAATGCAGGACGCCGACTATGGATGCTGGCAACGTCTGGGCAGCCTCGCTAGAAATAGTCAAAAAAATTCGGATAAAATGAACTTAAGCGAACCGCCTTATCAACACCCGTATTTCTGGGCTGGATTTACACTGACTGGCAAAGTTAATGCCTAATGAGCTTAAATATGAAAGAAACAGACGATCCCATCACCAAGCAAGCTTTCTTAGTAGCCCTTGTGGAATTACCTTCTTCTGAGTCTGCACCTTTAGTAGATCAAACCTTCATAACCGATCCTGTTTCTACTGTATCTCGTCTGAGAAAGTTAGGACAGCACGAGAAGTTCTGGCAACTTTATGATGATGCTTACGATTTTTTTATGGAAGGATATCACGCTAATCCAAAAGACAAGCTTTTTCCTAGCGGAATTCTAAGCGAAGCTTCCAATGTCGCTAACAACGAACTGGAGAATAGTTCACTCCACGCTTCTGTTGTCGAAGAATCATTTGACCGCTTCAATAATATATTTCAGGAAAACCCTAGGAAAAAAGCCGAAGCATCTTACAAGCAATTTCAGAAAAATCCACCTGAAGGTCTTGTAATAACAGAGTATCCTGTACATAATTGGGCAGAATTTGCGTGCAGAACTTGTTAATCTATCCCCACTTAATTCTATTTGCCTATAACCTGGAAGAAAAGCCAGAAGGCAAGGAAACCAGCCAGCAAAAATCCTGGGAAGTTTTGCGTAATCGTCTGAAAGTTCCCTCAGAAGCAGATAATTCGGAACGATATTATCCTTTTTTAATTGATGATGTCCACGGTTTCTATCAGCGCATTTGTTTGGGCGAAACGGATAGTCTGCTGGTTTCCTGTTTTACTAAGGATGAGGATAAGCCGCAAGATGTCAGTTGTTTCCATAAATTCCGCCAAAAGCTGGAGGTAAAGGCAAATATCGGCAGAACTTGGCTGATTTTGGGCTACTCACACTATTCGGCGGACAGCGATCGCGAAAAGGCAGCCAAGGAAGCGTATAAAGCTTTTAAAGGCACTCAGCAAGACCCCAATTTAAAACAGGTAAACTACTTTTTGGGCAGTTCTATTTTTGAAGTATGGCAACAGCCCCAAGATTGGACAAAAGTTGAAGACAATGACTTGGTATTGATTTGCATCTGTCCTTACAAGAAAACGATGGAAAGATTTGCCGCTTTTTATTATGAGTGGCTGTGGTTGTTCTACTATCGTCATAAAATTATCTGGGCTTATAGCAATAGTAGAATTGTGAAAAGTTTGCTGGAAAAAGAGGATTTATTTCCTCGCGCTTCAACAATTCCAGCAATTAAAGTTTATTTACCAGAAATGAATTTGGCTTATACGGATTTGCAACAAATAAAAATAGATTTGCACAAAAATCTGTTAGTTCTATCTAAGCATACAGCCGGACTGGAAAGTTTAGCATTGCAGTTGCAAACTCTCAAAACTAACCTGAAAAATTACCAAACCCGGCTGGGTAAAATTAAAGATACAGCTAATAATGAACTTGGACTTACTAAACTGAATTCTCTAGAAGAATTTGGCGAGTCTGTGGCGTCGAAATATCAAGGGCAAATCGAACAAGATCATGCTAGTCTGAGTCCGGGATTGAGGGTGCGAGAACGATATATCGATACGATTCGAGGAATTGTGGAGGTTACGCAGGCGGAACGCGATCGCACTCTCAACACTACCATAGCTCTAGCTACTTTCGGACTGGCAACCAGCGGCATCACCGCCACCATTATATCAACCCAACTGCCTCAGCCTCAGCCCAAAGACACAATTTCCTTGACATCTGCCTTCTTTTGGAGTATAGGGGCTGGAATTTTTCCGGTTGCGATCGCCTTAATAATCCTGATAATCCTGGGCCGATCGGGCCGCAGATAACACTTTCCTATTCTTTAAATCCCTACAAAATCTTACTCATCGGTTTCGTTTGATAAATGGGAATTTCAATAATAAACTCTGTTCCTTCCCCTAACTCCGAAACGCACTTCAACTCACCCTTATGCTTTTCGACCACAATTTGATAGCAGATAGATAGCCCCAAACCAGTACCTTTCCCTACAGGTTTTGTAGTGAAGAAAGGGTCAAATAACTTGCCTTGATGTTCCGCAGGAATCCCGCACCCATTATCCTTAATCCTAATCGCAGCTCGCGGCTGACTAGAATCAGACCCTCCCATTTTAACCTCAGTGTGAATAGTAAGCGTAGGCGTAAAGTTTTCTCTTCTTTCTTCCGCGTTGCATCTTGCCTTTTCCATAGCATCAATAGCATTACTGAGGATATTCATAAACACCTGATTTAGCTGACCCGCGTAACATTCCACTAAAGGGAGATTCCCGTACTCTTTAACTAATTCAATAGCAGAATGTGTCGGTGTAGCTTTAAATTTGTTTTGGAGAATCAGCAAAGTGCTGTCAATTCCTTCGTGGATATTGACATCTTTCATATCAGCCTCATCAAACCGAGAAAAATTGCGTAATGACAGCACAATCTCCCGAATACGATTCGCACCCATACTTATTGAAGTAAGCATTTTCTCTAAATCTTCCACCAAAAAATCTAGCTCAATTTCTTCTGTGAGGTCTTCAATTTCTGGGTCAGGCTGCGGATACTTCCGTTGATAAAGCTCGATCAATCTAATTAAATCTTGTGTGTAGTTGCTGGCGTGAGGAAGATTCCCGTAAATAAAGTTAATCGGATTATTAATTTCATGTGCCACACCAGCAACTAACTGACCTAAACCAGACATTTTTTCAGTCTGAATTAATTGAGCTTGCGCTTGTTTCAAAGCCTGGTAAGCTTTAGCCGATTTGTCCATTTCTTTTCGTAACCGCTTCTCATTTACAGTTACCTGTCCCAGCAAGTTATAAAACGATATAGTCAGTTGGCCAATTTCATCTTCCCGGCTCATCAATTCTTCACTTTTTGGACTAGCTTCAGCCAATAAACTACACTCATCCATAATTGGCTGAAGACGTTGATTTAAGCGTTTGACAAACAAAGCAACTACCACAGCGAGGACGAGCGATGCACCAAGAGCCGCCAATAGAGTCCCAATTAATGTGAATTGTAACAATGGGCCAATAATAACCCATTTAGGTACAGATGCCAGTAATACCCAATTATTATTGGAAATTTTCCTGTAAGCCCAAAACTCTCTTTTACCTTCAGCATTCTGCCAAGATATAATGCCACTATTTGTAGTCTTTGACTGGATATTTTTTTGGATTTGTTGCCACAATTGAGAATAGTTACTAATTTGGGGAAAGGGCTTTAATTTCAGAGCTAATCCAGAATTAGGTGGATAAGCAATCAGATTGCCTTTAGCACTCACCAGCACAAAATATCCATTTTCCCTCATCACTGGCTTTGATAATTTATCACTGAGAAACCCCAATTCTAAATCTTGAGCCAGCACACCCAGCAACTCTTTTTTCTGGTTGTAAAATGGTAATGAGTAACTTGTACTCACGGTTTGTTCGGGAGGGTCTACCGTTGTTTCTAAATAAGAAATTGGTTCGAGCCAAATAGGCTTACCTGCCTTAATTGGCTCTGTAAAATAGATTTCTTGATAGTCGTCAGGGCTAGACTCTCCGCCTTTAGCCGTTACTTTACCATCCTTCCCCCTAATTGCAAAAGGATAAGCATACTTTCGTCCAGGAATAATTAAACGTTTTTGTGGTGGCTGACCAAAACCAAGCCCGGTTCCCAGCGGTAAGGTTTTCAAAGAACGACCAATTAAATTAACATAAACTTGTTCGCGTCTTTCTCCTGCTTCGTAGAGTGTGGTTGCAGCATCTGCAACCAGTTTGGCTGAGTTTTCAAAACTATTTAAACTGCCCTCTAAATTTTGAGCTTTTACTTCTAAGCTCGCCATTAATTCAGCTCGTGCCTGTTTGATAAGTTCTTGGTAGAAGAAGTAAGACGCGCATCCTAATCCCACCAGCGTACCGCCTAAAACAGAAACAAATAATCGCGAGCCAATGGATTTTACAGTAGAAATATTTCCCCTGCGACGCGGAGATGATTTGGGGGCTGTTTCCTGCATAGTTTTTTTTCCTAGCAGTAGATGCGAAAGATGATTTAAGTAGGACATAGGGATAATTACAGTTAACAGGCAAAAGTAAAAATTACTAATTCATAACTACGTCAACCAACTA
This sequence comes from Argonema galeatum A003/A1, assembly GCF_023333595.1. GTDB lineage: Bacteria > Cyanobacteriota > Cyanobacteriia > Cyanobacteriales > Aerosakkonemataceae > Argonema > Argonema galeatum. Next base: position 93,559 of record NZ_JAIQZM010000007.1, on the reverse strand, counting down.
ATTCTAATTTTTTAGAGCGATCGTAATAAACGTTAAGAATCGAGTCCATCTGTTCCTTTCCTTCGGCAACTGCGTTAATTTTATCTATAAATTTGTTGTCAATGAATTTTTTTAACGGTTGCTCAACCTGGTTGAAATATTTCATTGCTTCACATCCTTTTCGATCCAACTCTGGATAATAATGTAAAAGATCGTCAGGCATTACCTTTGTCCTAAAACTATTGGGTTCGTGCAAACAATAGAAAGGTTTGTCCAAATTCAAATATCCATAATCATCGGTCAATTCTTCTCCTGGATGAATATCCCTGGCTGCTAATTCCAATTTATACGCTGTACCGATGCAGCTGGAGTTAAAGCTATGATTGACAAACTTGGCAATATCCCAACATAATATATATATACCTTCATTATCGCGATAAGTATATTTAATTAATTTTTCTCTGAGAATGGGGTTAAGCGACCATATGTAGGATGGCTCAAACCTTTGATCTAAATCATCTAATACCCAAGTAATAGTACCTTGGGGAATAAATTTTGTTGCAAATACGCCGTATCCTACCAATTTGTTTATATAACGCAGTTCTGTGTGGGGGTGGATCATTTTTTTCAAAAATTAGGTTTAACGGTTGATTAGTTCAAAGTTGATTATAGCCAACCTACTTTTACAAATTTGTAATGGACTTGCCGCTGGTATATCACCCAGATTACGTCGCACCGCTTCCAGAAGGGCATCGCTTCCCGATGAGGAAATTTGGGCAACTCTACGAACTGTTGTTAGCCTCTAGCGTCGCCGTACCAGAACAATTCCACACACCCAAACTTCCACGGCCTGAGTGGATAGAATTAGTCCACAGCCACGATTATGTCCGGGCTTACTGCGAAGGAACCCTCGACGCCAAAGCGCAGCGGCGGATCGGATTGCCCTGGAGTCCAGCACTGGTGAATCGTACCTGTGTTGCTGTAGGCGGCACTATCCTCACAGCCGAGCTGGCACTAACTCACGGTTTAGCTTGCAACACCGCTGGAGGAACTCATCACGCCTTTCCCAATTATGGCTCTGGTTTTTGTATTTTTAACGATTTAGCCATTGCTGCCCGCTTTCTCCAAAAAATGGGACTTGTCCGCAAAATTCTGATCGTGGACTTAGATGTTCATCAAGGCGATGGCACAGCATTTATCTTCCAAAATGACAAGAGTGTTTTCACTTTCTCTATGCACTGCGAAGTGAACTTTCCGGGCACTAAGCAACAAAGCGATCTCGATGTTCCTTTACCAGTTGGGATGGAAGACGATGCCTATCTGCAAACTCTGGCCCAGTATCTCCCCGACTTACTTTCCCAGGTAAAGCCGGATTTAGTTTTGTACGATGCTGGGGTTGACCCTCATGCAGGCGATCGCTTAGGTAAATTATGCCTCACCGACACCGGCATATTCCGCCGCGAAATGCAAGTTTTGAGTACCTGCGTCGCCGCTGGCTATCCCGTCGCCTGCGTGATTGGCGGTGGTTATGCGGAGGACCTCAATGGCTTGGTTTATCGACACTCGTTACTTCACCGTGCTGCCACAGCCGTCTACCGCCAGTACTACCTTTAACAAGCGATCGCGAAGTCCTTACCTTACTTAAGGTGGGGATAATCAGGAAAAGATCGATGATAAAATTATTTTGGTGAAATATTCACCCAGACAGCCCAAAACAATATCTACATAATTCATACAACAGGGCTGAAATTAGTTAGGACTTACGCTTTTCGCCCCCCAACCCCCCCAGATTTGGGGAGAACAGGATTCTTCTCCCCCCAAATCTGGGGGGCTGGGGGGGCAAAACCAAGGTTTTTGCGTAAGTGCTGTTAGTCTGACTCGATCGGCTTTTAAATAAAAGAGTTTGGCGATCGGTAATTGGTGATTCTCCCCATCTCCCTTCACCAAGAACCGATCTCCGATGTCCCATTGTCCTATTCCCCAGTAAAGGAGAAACCGTGCTGCTATCTAAAGGCTTTGAAGTTGAAATGTACACTGGGACGCCACAAGGAAATATTGTGGGCCTCTCGGACAAGATTGTGGCAGACCTGGACGGATTTGTGACAGAGCCAGATAGTCGCAATGTGGAATATACTACTGCTCCGTTGTGTTCCTACGATCGATTGTTGTGTGCTTTGGTGCGTCCTCGGCAGCGACTGCGATCGTACTTACAGCGTTTGGGAGACTATACCATCATTCCGGGAAGTACGCTTTCTTTGGGTGGAAGCGATCGCTTTTATCGTTCCGACCCCAATAACCCCTACCACAGCTACATCGAAAACACCTACGGCACCAACGTCGTCACTGCCAGCATCCACATTAATATTGGCATCAGCAATCCAGAAGCTCTGATGCGGGCAATTCGTCTCATTCGCCTGGAAGCACCCCTGTACTTAGCCTTAACTGCTTCTTCCCCATTTCTGGATAGTCGTCCTACGGGATATCACTCCACCCGCTGGGGACTCTTCCCGAAAACCCCCGCCTATGTTCCTCTATTTGAAAGCCACGCTCACTTTATCCGGTGGACAGAAGACCAGCTAGCCGCCGGTACAATGCAAAATGTCCGCCACCTGTGGTCGTCTGTCCGACCGAATGGCAACCGCCGCCCCTACGATCTCAATCGCCTGGAACTGAGAATCTGCGACTTAATTGTAGATCCGATCGGCCTGCTGGCAGTTACAGCTCTCTTAGAAGCTCGTCTGTGGCAACTGATGGCTGACCCCAGTCTCGACCCCCTAGAAAAAAGTCTACTGTCTTCCGAAGACTTAATTGCGATCGCCGATGCCAATGAAGTCGCCGCCGCAAGGCAGAGTCTGGATGCCTCCCTGAGACATTGGCAAGATGGCAGAGAGATTCTGGCACGGGATTGGATTATGGAAATTTACCAGGAAGTCTCGCCTTTTGCCAAAAAACAAGGCTTCGGCTGTTTCCTCTCACCCCTGAAAAAAATTCTGCGAGAAGGCAACACTGCAACTCAGTGGTTAAAACTACACGAGCAAGGTCTGGACACTCGGCGCATTATCGCTCAAGCTATTCAAGCAACGCTTTTGCAAGAACTAGAGCTAGAAGATAAATTGTGCCAGCTTCTAGTAGCCTAGACAACAGGGGCTAGGGAAGTCAAAAGTCACTCATTCAAAAGTCAAAAGAAAGGGGCAATGGGCTAGGGAAAAGGGAAAAAATTCTGCTCCTCTGCCCCTCTGCCCCTCTGCCCCTCTGCCCCTCTGCTCCTCTGCCCCTCTGCCCCTCTGCCCCTCTGCCCCTCTAAAGCATCAGAATATTTAATCAATTAGCTTGTCCAACTTATTATAAAAAATACATATAGGTTGCCTCTGTCCTACGATAGATTTTGAATGAGCGGTGTTACGTTCTAATTGTTTGATTTCGAGTCATTTTAGGTATCATGCCATTTGTTGTCCTGATTAATCCGCAAATTCCACCCAACACTGGCAATATTGCCCGAACTTGCGCTGCAACGGGCACGGCGCTGCATTTAGTAGGGCCGCTGGGCTTTGAAATCAGCGATCGCTACCTCAAACGAGCCGGTTTGGACTACTGGCCCTATGTTGACCTGCACTACCACGAATCCCTGTCAGATTTTCAAGCTTTTCACAAGCAACGCGGGGGGCGATGGATTGGCTTCAGCGCTTCAGGGCGTTGTAGTTATGTTCGCTACCAATTTCAAAATGATGACTGGCTTTTGTTTGGCACAGAAACCAAAGGACTACCACCAGACGTACTGAAAGCTTGTGCGGAAACTGTGTGCATACCCATGACGCAACCGGGAGTTCGCAGCTTGAATCTTTCTGTCAGTGCTGCGATCGGTCTATTTGAGGCCAGACGGCAACTCGGCTACCTGGGATAAATTTTATATTACTTTGTCTAAGAACCCGAAGTGCGATTAATCAACACTGTATCTATATATAAAGATATAAGTCTATTGAGTATCCGGATGGGGCTGATGACCTTACGACTATAGAGGTAGTCAAAAAACCTGCACGCTTATTACCCAGAAGGGCTCAAAATTATGCACCTATCTAAGGAAAGGAATTGGTCTTGCTACGATAAGAAATTTGTATGGCAATCTCGCTTGCCAGCTCCGATTGGATTGATAGATATTATTCAAGTTTACAAAATTTGGTTCTAAATGAACGAAAAAATGTAGTACTTTGTTCAACAATTAGTTCTGTTTGCGCTTGAGTACTTACAGTGATGGCCTATACCGCTCGAAGAGCCTACCGAATTCTACGGTTGTTGTTTAGCTCTTAATTGGTTATATCTGTGTTAAAACCAGCACTGTGTTGCTATCTGGAAGGGTGTGCTACAAACGTCGCAACAAAAAAGATCTGGTTGCCCATATTGTCTTTTCAGGGAAAATCTTGTTTCTTATTGATGGTGTGTCTGAGCTACAACGGGGCCAATGCCGTCGGGCTGATGGTGACGAAGGTGATGCGGAAGTCTGCTGGCGGTTTCGCAGGAGTGCCAAAATCTTCGCTTTGTCAAAGTGTCACAAGGACGACTCCGATCGGCGAAATATGGTGGGCAAATTTTTTAAAGTTTTGTAAACTTGTCTAAAATCAAAAACCAGGGTAACCTTGCCTAAGTATGTTTACCTGAAGCGATCGCGATCGGTTCCGGGAAGTGATCGAAGTCATTGACAGGTAAACGTAGACGGCATCCATCAGGGACAGTTAAACGCTAGTGATCGTAGGAGGTCGTTTTTTGAAACGAGCATTGACGCAAAAAATTAATCCAGCTATTCCTGCCTGTGAGGTAGACAATTCTGCAATGGTGGGACAGCTTAAACCAATTCCACCAGAGGTTAATCGTCGGGCTCGCACCTCTGCTGCCATGATTGGCTTGGCTATCTCAATGGGTGCGTCTAGCCTGTTAATACCACAGCAGAGCGAGAGTGCGATTGCCGCAGAACCTACGGCTAGCAGCGCTTTATCAACAGTTCCCTCAACCACAGCAGAAGTAACGCCAGCAGGATCTCAAGAGGTAAAAGAGATCGCAGCAGCGAGTGCTACAACTCCAGAAGCGATACCAGCAGCAGAAGCAGCAGAAGTTGCCATGCCAAAACCGCTGGTACTGGAACACAAAGCACAAGAATGGCAACCGACTGGAATAGCGACGAGTGCAGCCAAAGAGTATACGGCAACACAAAACATCACGTTAAACCCGTCCCAAAAGGCTTACGAGGTTGAGCCTGGGAATGTAACGCGCAAAATCAGTGGAATTGGTCACGATTTTAAAACTCGCGAGACTGTTGCTACAGAGTCGGAATCTTATAGCGTCGGACAAAATCAATTAGGGCAGTCTGCGACAACAGAAGCATCTACAACTTTGCCGGTCAGCGAATCTGCTACAGCAGCCGGTAATGTAAATAACCTTTTAAAGGCTAAAGAAGCAGTTGCACTCAATCGTCTGAGAGAGTCATCGAACCGTTTGAGAGCCAGTCTGGCGGAGTGGAAGTCTGAGGAGTTAGGAAATACATCGGCTCAACTAGCTGAGCCCTCCGCGCCAGTTGCAGTTCCTTTCCAGTTGAAACCCGTAATTGAACAAGCCCCAGCTTCTGTAGGGGTTTCTAATTGGCAACCTAAAGTGGCAGCTGTTGAGCCAGCAGTAGCCACAGCACCACAAGCTGACTCAGGCAGGGTGAGTGGGGCAGAGGCGTGGTCACCGACCGTCGTGCCCCAGCCAGCGGTATCGGCACCGACAATGGTTTACCAGGTGAAGCCAGGGGATACGGTAGATGCGATCGCTCGCAATTACGGGATCACCGTGACGGCGCTAGCCAAAGCCAACGAGCTAAACAACCCGAATCGCATTCAGATTGCACAAATAATCTCCATTCCCCAATCCCAGTCCGTCGGGGTTACATCCAGTCAGCCAGCCTTAGACTCCTCTGCGTCTGAGCCAGTATCGCCAAATTTTGCGGCTTTGAATCGCTCAAGCGCGTCTTCAAAGCCCAACGTACCGATCGTCACAGCCTTGGCACCAGGTTCCAGCAGAGATGGTATCTCAGTTCCTACTGTGCCGAGTGCGAATTGGACTCCCAGCATGGCTACAGCGTCCGCTTCTAGCTTAGGGACAGACGCCGTTCCGCCAGGGTTCAAGGGTGCCAAATATGAAGTGCCCGAAAACTTATCAAGAACAAAGCAAAGTTCTGGGGCTGGTAATGGGAACGACTTCCAGTTACCCACACCTCCAGGAGAACCCTCTCTGTTTGCCGAGAATGAGCCTAACCAGGGGCCTCAAGCCAATTCAAAACAGGAAAATAATCTCTACGTAGAGCGCTTGCGGACTGAAATTTTGCAACTGCGGGAGCAATATCGACACCAGCAAGGCAGCGATGTATTGCAACGCTTAACGTCAATGCGTCAGCCCTATGCAGCACCAAATGCGACGCCTACGGTCACGCCGCCAGCTCTCACGCCGCCGCCAGCCGTCACGCCGCTGAATTCGTCTCCCGAATCGCGCCCGTCATTGACATCCTCTACTCCCGTCAATCGGGACTATAATCCGAATCGGTATAACGAGGCTTTGCAGGCAGAAATTCAAAGACGATCTGCCAGAGGGCCATCCCAACAGAGTTCAATTCAGATTCCTGTTGCGGAACGTGGTACAGATCCTGCTAAAAGGCAGCAACAGCTGGTCGCTACTGCCCCAATAGGGCCGGAGGCATATCAGCCTTACAACCAACCCGCACCAAGGATGGTGGCTCCAGAGTTACCCGCCCTTCCAGGCCCGGATAACTATCTCCCTGGTGGTTTAAACCAGAACTTGAACGGTTATAACTGGCCAACAAGAGGAGTCCTCACTTCAGGCTTTGGCCGCCGCTGGGGACGAATGCACAAGGGGATTGACATAGCAGCTCCTACTGGAACGCCGATTGTGGCATCTGCTCCTGGCGTCGTGGTCTATGCACGCTGGAACTCTGGTGGCTATGGAAATCTGGTGGACATTAGACACGCTGATGGCAGTCTGACTCGTTATGGTCACAACAGCCGCATTTTCGTGCAAGAGGGGCAAGCGGTTGAGCAAGGTCAACAGATTGCTGCAATGGGCAGTACGGGACACAGTACAGGCCCCCACTGTCACTTTGAGGTGCATCCGCCTGGACAAGGAGCGGTAAATCCGATCGCTTTCCTACCCTCCCGCTGATAGTTTTGGATCTGCGATCGAATTGGGGAGTTGTTTGACTCCCCACTTTTTTTGTCAGGTACTAGCAATTTCTCAAGACTGTATGTTATTCTTGTAAATGTCTTTAAAACTATGGCTCAGTAGCTCAGTTGGTTAGAGCGCGGGACTCATAAGCCTGAGGTCGTTGGTTCAATTCCGACCTGAGCCATTTTTAATAGTGTTGAGTGCTGAGTATTGTAAAACCAGAATCCCAACTCAACACTCAGCACTATCGATCCCAGTGGCGGATAATTTCCGCCACAGACCATGCTTGGGCAAAGGCTCCCTGCGGTGAGTGGGGCGGATCGCCATCAAAAATTTCGGAAACCTCACCCAAGCAAGCTTGTTCCTGGAAGTGGGTAAGCATTGGTTGCCAATCAAAGGGAACGGGTATTTCTGGATAGAAACGTTTCCAAGCAGCGAGAAAAGGGCCGATCAGCCAACTCCAAACGGTGCCCTGATGGTAAGCGCTGTCCCGGTGGATGGGGCCTCCCCCATAGTGACCGATGTAAGCGGGGTCATCGGGGTCGAGGCTGCGTAAACCGTAGGGGGTGAGAAGGCGCGAGCGTGCCACCTGCAATACCTGACGAGCCTGATGCTCCCCAAACCCGCAATGATGCAGCGAAAGTGCCACAACCGCATTCGGACGAATCGCCGGATCGGGGCGTCCATCCGGCTCGATAGTATCGTAAAAGTAGCTTCGATCTTGATTCCAAAACTTTTTCAGCGATGCCTTAACGTCTTCTGCTTGCTGGGCATAGCGTCGAGCTTGGTTACTGAAGCTCTCCTGCTTCTCTGGTGTTTCCCTTGCCAAATGCAGGGCCCACTGCGTCGCCCAACACAAAGCTGAGTACCAGAGGGCGTTGATTTCTACTGGTTTGCCGCGACGAGGCGTGACGGGTTGACCGTCAATCACGACATCCATCCAGGTAAGCGCTACGGCAGGTGCATCCCAACTTAGCAGCCCATCAGTAGCATCGACGAGGATATTGTAAAGAGTACCGCCACAAAAGGCTTTGTAGATCTGCCTCACTACGGGATATTGCTCGGCCAAAAAATCCCAATCCTGGGTTGCTTCCAAGTAAAGTCCCAGTATTTCTATCCACCAAAGTGCAGCATCAATACTGTTGTAGAATGGCTCAGTTCCAGCATCCGGGAAAGCATTGGGAATTAGACCCGACTTACAGTAACGACCGAAGGTTTGCAGCAATCCTTTGGCTAAGTCAAAGCGCTCGGTTGTCAGGGCTAAACCGGGCAGGGCAATGAGGGTATCCCGTCCCCAATCATTAAACCACGGATAACCAGCGATTACGGTAGGGCCAGCAATGGAGGCGCGGTAGACTATAAATCGATCGCCCGCTTGCAGCAACTGACGCCAAATATTGGGGACTTGGTAATTCTCCCGCTCCTCTGCCCCTCTGCTCCTCTGCCCCTCTGCTCCTCTGCCCCTCTGCACAAGCGCCCGCACAGCTTGCTCAAAGTCCTCTGGACTAAGCCGATCGGCCCCTAGAGCGGGCCATCCTACTTGAGCTTCTAGAGTGAGCGCGTCTCCCGGTTGCAGAGTGACTGTTAAGTAGCCTGGACTGTAGAGGTCTTCGTTTGAGGCCAAACCCCGCCGCTTTTCCTCTGGATACTGATAACCCCAATACCACACACCCTCTGGTTGATAGTCACCATCACTCCAGCGCAGCTGCCAAGGCGTCCCCACGCGATCGGGACGAGTCGCTTGCAGGCCGACTTGCCGCTGGCCCAGCAATTGCGAAAAGTCTAATCCTGGTTCGGCTGATTGCTGGTGGTGAAAGTTGCGATCGCCAATCAGCGGTCGCAACCTCAAAATCGCTACTTCTCCACCTTCATAACGATACTGAATCAAAATACTGTTACAGAACTGGGGATTCTCCTCTGCCCCTCTGCCCCTCTGCCCCTCTGCCCCTCTGCTCCTCTGCTCAAGAGCCCCTCTGCCCCCCCGCTCTTGAGCTAATCCATAAGGCATCACCATCCGCCTCGTCAGCTGCCAGTTATCCCCACTCCATACCCATGTGGGTACTGGGTCAATCTCAAAAGAGCGCAGATTGCGATCGCCACGTGGGGCAATTGTCCCATCCCACCAAAAATTCGTTCCTAGCGCCCAGACTTGCCCCCCCACTTCCAGCGTTGCTTCCAAGTGAGACAGCAGCAGGGTACGCCGACTGGGCGGATCGAGAGCAGCAATCAACCAGCCATGATAAGTCCGGGTGCGGGCATCGCTAACCGTGCCGCTGGCAAAACTGCCTAAACCGTTTGTTAGCAGCCATTCTCTTGTATCCAAATCATCCATTGCTACTCAAAATCGTTATGAGTATGATATATTTGTAACAGTTCGTAAATAGTCAGTTGTTGCGCTTACTGGTAAGCCTTAACTTACCTTACCTGCTATTGTGCAAAACTCGATAGACAGTCATTTAAGGATAAGGAGAATCCGTTCATGCCCTTAACTTACGCAGCCGAAGGATGCCTTCGAGTTGGTCAACCTGCTCCCGATTTTACGGCAACGGCTGTGGTCGATCAGGAATTCAAGACGATTAAACTGTCTGACTATCGCGGTAAATATGTAATATTGTTTTTTTATCCGCTTGACTTTACCTTTGTTTGCCCGACTGAAATCACAGCCTTTAGCGATCGCCACAACGAATTCAAAGCAATCAACACCGAAATCCTGGGCGTCTCTGTTGACAGCGAATTTTCCCACTTAGCTTGGATTCAAAGCGATCGCAAATCAGGTGGCGTTGGCGACCTGAATTATCCTCTGGTTTCGGATATCAAGAAAGAAATCAGCGCTGCTTACAACGTTCTCGATCCTGAAGCTGGAGTAGCCCTGCGCGGCTTGTTTATTATCGACAAGCAAGGCATCATTCAGCACGCCACCATCAACAACCTGTCCTTTGGTCGCAGTGTAGAGGAAACTCTAAGAACTCTGAAGGCAATTCAATACGTTCAGGCTCACCCTGATGAAGTTTGCCCCGCCGGTTGGCAACCGGGTGACAAAACAATGACTCCCGACCCAGTAAAGTCCAAAGTTTACTTTGCCTCTGTTTAAATTTAGGTAGATGGCTATCTTCTAGGATAAAATGTCAACCTCAATACTGCAACTTAAATATATAAGGTTGTAGAGTTGGGGTTGACATTTTGTCTTTTTTTTACTTGTAAAGCCAATTTTCACGCTCAAGCCTGTGAGATAGTGCGATCGCGGTTGTAAGCCCCTCCCAAAGTTAGGCTATCTCTAACTCTATCCCTGACTCAAAATATCTAGAAACTCTTGCACAACGCGATCGGGTTCTTCATTACACCTGGTACAGTTGCAACAGTAGATAATGCGAATACCGTGAGTTTCAAAAAGGCGATGTCTGGCGACTCGCTTCGCTACGCGTTCTTGAGCTTTTGCTGTATCGGGATGTGATAATTCCAGAATACCCCATTTGCCTTGATGGAAAATTAGGAAATTGGGTTCTTGATTCTGTCTGCCTTCTGGTGTTGTGAGGCGTGCTTTGGAATTGGGGAAGAAGAGGATGTTGGCCCGATCGAGTGCTTCGGCTATTTTTATTTGTTCTTCGCAGTGGAAATGCAAATCATTCCAGAGATAGATTTTTTCTTCGGGATTAGAGTGAGTTTGGTCATTATCTTCTTCTTGAGATTGTACGATTTCTTCTGAGGAGTCAGTGTTATTATCAGGTAATAATGCTTGCTCTAAATCTTCCTGATATGAGACTGCTTCACTAAAGTAGTTTGTAAATAATAGTCTTGTTCCACTTAGGCTAGCTAAATTTAATGTTGCTCCACTCAGATTAGCACCGTTGAGGTTTACTTCTATTTCCTGAGTTCGATGCAAGTTTATTTGATTTCGTCGCAAGTATCGTTTAAAAACAGACTGTAAATTATTTTTTTTAACCTTTTCGTCAAAAGCGTCTGAGAGTTGTTTCCAAAGTTTAGCAGCAATGGATTTTATATATTCATCATCATACTTGGAGAGTTTAGCAATTTCTTGATAGGAGCATCTGCCTGACCAACATTGTCTAAAGATGATCTGCTGCACGTCGCTTAAGCATTCGCCATTGAGGACAGTTTATGCGATCGCGAGAGCTTCATCAACGGTCATAAGTTAAATTTCCTATAAAATATCGGGTAAAGTTTTAACCAGATGAGGATATATCCCCGACTTCTTGAAGAAGTCGGGGATATGGCTAGGGTTCATTCAACCAATTTACTAAATCTGTTGCTTCTGAAAAATCCAGAAGTGCCTCTCCTAAATTCTCTAATTCTTCTACAGATAAGGTCTGAATTTGGTCTTGCATTTCAGGATCGATCGTACCCAGTCTTCGAGTCAACTGGCGAGTAACGAACGACAGCGCCTCCCGTTGCCGTCCTTCAAGGAGGCCATCTTCGCGAATTTCTTGATAAATGACAGACTCCCGCATAGTTTCCTTCCTAAATAGTTGTCTGATTAAGTTTTTTTCAAATCTCAAACCTGCGAGGACTTGGGTACAAGCAAGTAGATCGGCTTGTCGATCGCGTTCTTCAATTGTAGCAATCCGATTAGCCACTTGCTCTAACAAAGTTCGCGGCGAGTTCGTTTGAGACAATGTCGCCAATGGCAGCAAGCCAGGGACGGATAGCAGTAAAGCGGGGTCTTGTTCCCACAGGCGAATCACCCTATAGCGGTGTAAGGTGTTTTCGTCTGTGTACTCGGATACAAAAGCTTGTTCTGAAGTTGTTTGCTGTAAAAAGATGACTACTTGATTGATGGAACAGGAGTATTGACGCTTGAGCCTGACGTAGTAGTCAAGCATTCTGAATGGGATCGGAGGGTCGGAGTAGGGTAGGGTTTCAAATTCCAGATGTAGAATTTGGTTATCAGCTTGTAAGAAGGCGAGAGAATCAGCGCGGATTGGTTCTTGAATTAGTTCAGTTTTGAGAACCTGAATCGTGGTGGGCCGATCGAGTGGCAGCAGCCATTGGACGAAGGCGGCTGGGAATTTTTCGGCCAGATATTTGCAAGTGTTGTCGTAGGCCAAGAAAGTTCGGTTGAGAAATAGGTATAAATAGTTTCTTAGAGTATGTTAACTCTTAGGCGTATCTTTATAACAGGATGTTTTAGCACGCTCTAGCGAAAGTTACTACTTTTTATCACTTTTTATCACAGTCAAGCTGAAGTGGAGTTGCTACATTAGAGATTATAAGGCAACTGCGATCCAATAATCAAGACGAGTATAAACTCTGCTTAGTGAGGAGCATGATATGGAAATGAAAGAGCCTGATTTGACGGAGGATCAGCTTAAGCTTGTTGAAAAGGAACTTGAAAAGGAACTTGAAAAAAGAGTAAATGAGCGTCAATTTCGTGTTTCTATTGTAGGTCAAACGGGCGTTGGCAAGTCTTCTCTTATAAATGCTTTATTTGGCACTAAGCTGAAGACCGATCCTGTCAAACCATGTACGAAAGAGATAGAAGATATCCCGATTGAGATAAAGCAGGGAAGTACCCTGTATTTTTATGACCTTCCTGGGATTGGAGAGTCAGATGAAGCTGACGAAAAGTATTTGCAAAAGTACAGAGAACATCTTCAATCTTCTGATGTAATCTTATGGGCGATTCACTAGATTTGATATTGTAGATACGATCGCAATTGATGAGATAGAGAAAGAAGGAATCTCTCTGAAGAAGGTTTTAATCAGAGCTATCACTGATTAAGGTGAGTTCGACACCAGGTAAGGCTGAAATCCTTGTCATACCAAATCCGGGTTAATACCAAATCCGGGTTATTTACCCCCTTTATAGTGTGAAGTGTAGGGGTGAAGCATTGCGGCAATAAGTGTATTCCCAAGAGCCAAAGCCTTTCTACCGCAATGCTTCACCCAACTTATGGATAACGGGGGTTTTTATCCCGGATTTGGTATACTACCCCCTTTTTCTTAAAGCCCGCGCAGGCGGGCTTTGTTTGTGTAGCCGCGACTTTAGTCGTCGGGTAAAAAAGGGTTACTAAAGCCGAATGATATCAGACGCCAATTACCTTATAATTTAGTATACCTTGTCCGAAAGAGCCAGGGTTTCTCTGGCAGAGATTTTCAATTCTTTAATTCTGCAATCTTAAATCTCAAATGATATTATGCTGACTTCCACCGACTTTAGCGGTTTAATAAATGAGCGCTTCTTCCGCAATTTTTTACCTATTCCTGCCAGTAATAGCCTGAAACTGCGAGGAATTACCCCAGACTTTGAACTTGCCGATATCACTCACAAACGTCCCGTCAGGCTATCCGATTATAGAGGAAAGCAATCTGTTATAATAGCTTTTACGCGCATCTTTACTGAAAAGCAATACTGCCCTCTTTGCTATCCCCACATAAAAGCATTGAATGAAAACTACGAGCAGTTTAGCGGTCGGGGTGTTGAGATTTTGATGATTACCAGTACAGATAGGCAACAAAGCGAAAAAGTCGTGCAAGACTTAGGCTTGAAAATGCCTTTACTGAGCGATCGGGCCTGTGGGGTTTTTCGTGCGTATGAAGTTGGTCAGGCGTTGGGTGCGCCTTTACCAGGACAGTTTGTGTTAGATAAGCAAGGAAAACTCCGCTTTAAACATTTGTTTTCCTTTCTCTCCCCCAATGCTTCTGTGGAGAAGTTGCTGGAGGTAATAACTCAAGTTGCTAGTTAGTTCGATTGGCTTATGGGTACGTTGTTGCGATGCCGCGCTAAAAGAGCGCTTTAGCGCAACAACGTACCTATGTTCTATAATTTTATTTGCTTTAAATCGCTGCGGGGATTGAAGCTGCGTGCGGTACGGATTTTCTCGTAATACTCGCGATCGATCGGACTGAGGTCTTTCGGGGGTACGATCGCAATTTTCACCATCTGGTCACCCCGTTCAGCTTTGGGTTTGGGCCATCCTTTGCCCCGCAGACGCAGGGATTGACCGGAACGAATTCCGGCGGGAACATTCACCGTTACAGAACCATCGGGGGTTGGGACTTCAATTTGGGCTCCCAACACGGCTTCATCTGGGGTAATTGGCACCTCGCAGACTAGGTTTTCTCCATCAAACTGGAAGAACGAGTGCGGTAACAGTTCCACCGTTAAGTACAAATCCCCTCGCTGCTGGGTGTAGGGACTGACTGCGCCTTTGCCTTTAAGGCGAATGCGGCTACCCGTTTTGGCACCAGGCGGAATCCTCACGTCAACAACTTCCGTACCTAAATCTAAGCGCTTTTGGACACCGTTGAATGCTTCCGATAGGCTGAGGCTAAGGGTTGCTTCTCTATCTACGGCTGTTGCTTGACCTGTCTGATTTTCAAATCCGTCGAAACCATTATAGCCGCTAAAGCCTGTCGGGCCACCCGTGGTGGTGCGGTAGGTGTAAGCGCGACCCCCAGGCGAACGTCCAGGCCCACCAGGGCTTGTGGTGCCAAAGCGACCTAGCAATTCGTTGATAAATTCATCGAAACTACCATACTGACTAAAGTCGAAGCCACTGGGATCGACGCCTGCGCCTCCTCCTCCCGGCGGCCATCCTTGACCGGCTTGTTTCCAGTACTGACCAAATTGGTCATATTTTTTACGTTTGTCTGAGTCTGACAAGACTTCGTAGGCTTCGCTGACTTCCTTGAAGTGAGCTTCGGCTTCTTTGTTGCCTTGGTTCATATCGGGGTGGTATTTGCGTGCCAGTCGGCGGTAAACCTTTTTGATTTCCTCGGCACTAGCGGTCTTGTTTATTCCTAGAACGGCGTAATAGTCTTTGAAGTCGGTCGCTGGCATTAATAAGTCTCCTATAGTAAATATGGGATTTATGTATTTTGTTGAAGCTGTTTAAAGTTTGGTTTTAATGGCAATTACGGGCAGAGCGCTTTTTGATTAAGGCTTTGCCCTAAAGCACAGTTACAGTCGCTTGTAATGTTTGCCAAATGAGTAGATTTGTGCTTGGTGCTGTCGCCGATCGATTTTATATTATAAGACTATCAAATATGGGAGTTAGGTTGGGTTCGGTTATTGCTCATTAACCGGGACGCAATTTCCTGAATCGATACACCCGGATAGTAGGGTAGCAGGCGGTCTAGGCCATCCTCAAGTGTTGGAGGAGCATCGCGAAGTTGCCGATACATCCGAAATATAACATCTTGCGGTACTCGACGCTGGCGACGGCGATTACGTGCCAGACAAAGCCAAACTGGTATATCTAGCCACAACCCGGTGATGTGGGTAAAGCCGATTTGGCGGGAAGAGGCGATCGCTTCAAGTCGGTGTTGGCGAACTGCATTGGTGGCATCGTAAATTGCTGCCTCTGCTTGTCCCAACTGTATTTGCTCGACAGCTTGCTGAAATTGGTGTTGCAACTCCTGCCAAACTAACAGCCAGGGGCCTTGGATAGCTTCATCTCCAAACAGTTTAGCGCGAATGGCGTCTGTGGAGATTAGCAAAGTCTCTTGGCTTTCGGCGACTAGCTTTTGTGCCAGAGAGGATTTACCGCTACCGGGAAGTCCGATGAGGAGAATTAGTCTGGTCAATCGATTTTGGATTTTGGATTTTGGATTTTGGATTGACGGCAATACTGAAAAGGTTTTTTTCTGCTTTACGACTGAAAGTCGGTTGCTCTCTGAGCTTTTTGGTTTTCGGTTATGGCAATTTCAGATTTTAGATTTTAGATTTTGGATTAAAAATCTAAAATCTAAAATCCCAAATTCTAAATCACAGTTCGATCGGGAATGACTGCGTTTTTCAAGACTACAACAATCCCGCTGCGGATGTAGAATCCTTCACTTTCGCGTTCGGCTTCTTGCACTCTGTCTTTGTTGACAATTTGAACATCGCAGCCGATGTGAGCATTTTTGTCAATGATGGCACGACGAATTGTTGAGTTGGCACCTATGCCCTGATAAACGTGGCGGCTTCCGCTGTTGGAGGGCCGTTCGCTAAAGGGTTCGTAGAAGTCTGCCCCCATAATGAGGGTGTCTTCGATCAGGCAACCTGCTTCGATGCGCGATCGCACTCCCAACACTGAGCGATCGATGCGGCATTCTTTGAGGATACAGCCTTCCCCAATCATCGATTCTGTTATGTGACAATCCAACAATTTTGTGGGTGGCAGATAACGGGCGCGAGTATATATGGGGGCAGTTTCGTCGTAGAAGCTGAAAGGTGGTTTGGGCTGCTTGGTTAAAGCTAAGTTTGCTTCATAGAACGACTCTATCGTCCCGATATCTTCCCAATAGCCATCAAATAGGTAGGCTTGAACGTTATAGTCCTTTGCCGACGCGGGGATAATCTCTTTACCAAAATCCGTGCGTTCTAGTGATTCTTTGAGCAACTTAATCAGCACGTCTTTTTTGAAGACATAAATCCCCATTGAGGCAATATAGGGCATTTTCTGGGCTTCTTCTGGCGTTAGCCCCAGAGCGGTGGTATCCACCTGCATCTGTTGGAGGGCGTCGCCTTTGGGTTTTTCGCTGAAGTCAACTACCCTGCCGTTGCCATCGATTTTCATCAAGCCGAAGTCCGAGGCGCGTTTGTCGTCCATCGGCACAACGGAGATGGTGATATCCGCATTGGTGTCCCGGTGACGTTGCCAGAATAGGCGATAGTCCATCCGGTAGAGGTGATCGCCCGACAAGATTATATATTCATCGACATCCCACTCTTCCAACAGCCAGAGATACTGGCGCACTGCATCGGCAGTACCCTGGAACCAGTTGGGGTTTTCGGGTGTTTGTTGGGCGGCTAGTACCTCAACGAACCCGTCGGTGAAACCTGAGAAGTTGTAGGCGCGGGCAATGTGCCGATTGAGGGAAGCTGAGTTAAATTGCGTCAGGACGTAGATTTTGAAGATTTCTGAGTTAATGCAGTTACTGACGGGGATATCGATGAGGCGATATTTCCCTGCTAGGGGTACTGCTGGTTTGGCGCGGAGCTTGGTTAGGGGGTAAAGGCGGGTGCCTGCGCCGCCTCCAAGGATAATGGCTAGAACTCTTTTCACGAAAAACCTCTTAACTGCCGATCGTTCCCAAGTCCAGTTTCGGACTGTGCGGGATCGTTGGCAAGGGGGGGAGAGGGAAGAATTTTTTTATGGGTTTTGGTTTAGTCTAGTATTAATACTATATTTTACTATCAATTGTCAACTGGTTAATAAACAATTATGTTCAAATACGATCCGTTAGCTTGTCTGCCTTCTTCGGAAGAATTACCCTGTTCGGATGATACGCCTGTGGATAACGAGTTACAAATTTTAATTCCCAGTTTGCTGTCGGCGGTTTTAGCTTTGATTTGGCAAGACCGCGAGGATTGGTTTTTTGGCATTAATATGGGAGTTTACTACGATCCTGCTAAATCTGCGATCGTACCTGATGCTTTTCTCAGTTTGGGGGTAGAACGTTTTGTTGGGGAACAGGGAAGGTTGTGTTATGTGCTTTGGGATGAAGATGGAATAGTACCTTCTTTGGTGTTAGAAGTTGTTTCTAAAACTTACAATGCTGAATACGAACAAAAAAAAATTGATTATGCCCAAATGGGAGTATTGTATTACGTAGTTTATGCTCCTACGCGCCAACGTCGGAGAAGACAACGTTTGGAAGTTCATCGCTTGGTTGATGGAGAATATGTTTTACTATCTGGCGATAGAATTTGGATGCCTGAGATTGGTTTGGGGATTGGAAGAGAAAGGGGAACTTATCAGGTTTTTACGCGGGAGTGGTTGTATTGGTATGACGAAAATGGGAATAGATATAAGACGCCGGAAGAAGTGGCGATCGAACGACAACAACAGCTTCAGGCTCTTTTAGCTAAGTTAGAGGAGAGGGGGATAGATCCGAATACGCTGTAAGCGAGTAGGAGTGCGATAGACTTCTTTGAGATCGCACTACTGTTTCTCTTAGATGAACAAACTGGAATAAAACTCAATGCCGGATGAGTCACCTGTAGATCCATTTTTAACACAGCTATGTCAAGGATACACTGAAGCAGAAGTTGCTGAAATAAAGCATTACATAGCTGAGTGGGATGCTTCTACTTATATAAGCGTAGCTCAAAATATACTAGACCATGCTTCCAGAAAAGAATTCGACCCGTTGAAATATGTACGAAAAGCTCATAATTTTAACAAGAAAGGAGCAGTAAGAGTTCCGAAAACAGGATATCGTAGTGGTGGCTCGGCAGTCTATCGTAAAGCTAATGAATATTTAATTGTACGTGCCGATAAATTTGGTATTGAAAAAATAGTTACTTATGGAGTTAACGATGACTGAGGCAAAGATTAATACTCAAAATACTGAAATCACAAGGAACTACATTAGCCATCTATTAGAACAGTTAACAGTCGATTATCAAAACACTAAAGCAGAACGAAAACAAATTGCTTCTCTATCTCCTGTTTCAGAGGAAGAATTTAGCGTTTTAGAAGAAATTGAACTACTAACGGTGGATATCCGAGGCTATGCTAGTCAAATTCAAGCGCGAGGTTGGATTGATAAGGAACAGGAAGCAATTGAGCGATTGCAAAATATACGGGTTTTTGATGGGGGTGCGATCGCGCAATTTAACTTCACAACAAAGGTCGATTACCAGCAAATTAAAGCTTATCTTCGGATGTTGGATTACTTGCGTTTGCTGATGATTGAATATTTGCGATACTTCACAACAGCGTCCTGAATTCCTCCCTTGTAATCTGGCAATCACGCAATATCTGCGCCAGCAAACCAGGGCCTATTGTTTCACCTGAATGTACAGGTACAACAGTTCTACGACCGTCATCATGTACGATAAAATGGTGACTTCCACGCACTCTTGCTACTGCAAAACCCCCTCTTTCAAGTGCTGCAATCACTTCGCTTCCTGTCAGACTTGGCAGTTTGCTCATACCTTAACTGCTACTCTCTGAACGCCAACAAATTCCAGTGACTCCCCTGTATCTTGCTCAACTTCTAAGCAAAGTTCGATCGCTTCTTGAATGCGTTCTATCAGTTCATCCAGTGATTTTGCTTGCGTATGACACCCAGGAAGACTAGGCGCAGAAGCGACAAAATAACCTTCTGAATCTCGCTCAATAATTACATTAAATTCTCTGTTCATTTTCAGCCGATGTTAATTTTTCGTAATTCTCTGACATTTTATCATCTTTTCCAACAGAACAGACAGCCATTTCTTGTGAATCTTCAGATTGAAACTGTCGCCGCAGAGCCACTGATTCACCATTCAAATACCTGATGCAGACATTAGTATCGAGCAAATACTTCATGCCGATCTATTCCAATCGTCAAATACTCCTTCAGAATCGATGACTATAGGGTCATCTTTAAAAGAGCCAAAAGTCTCCTCAAAAAAACCGGGAGGCCAACCTTTTCCCTGTGGGGTATCTGTTTGTGCTGCTGTGACAGGTTGAACGGTAACTGTAACTTCTAAGTCTGTATCAGCTATTCCTACGGGAACGTCTAAGTGCAAGATCCCATCTTCACCGACATGGGAACGTAATTTAATACTCTGCATGGTCGGCTATTTTGTTTGACAGGTATTTTAATTATAGGCGATCGGGCCTCTATTTCAGGGTTGTCTAAATGATGAGCGATCGCACTCTCTGAACCTGGTTTGATAGGTGTGGGTGTGAGTGCGATCGCAAGTTTTTTAGATGAAGATGCGATCGGTTTCGCAGATTGTAAACCGGGGCGGGGTCAGTAGCACTCTTTTACTTGAATAAATTCAGCAGGAGGGTGCGATCGCTAGGGGTTCATCTTTCACGATTTGGACATTGGCTGTAGCTGCATCTACGCGCGGATAATGCAAAAGTCATTTCTCGTAATACTTCCGCTTTTTTTGAAAACGGCATTACTACAAACTCATCATCATTTAAAGTCCTTTCTATTTCTGTTTCTATTATTTTGTCTATTTCACTTGAAGTATTTTCAGATCTGCCCGCTTCTAATTCAGATAATCCTTGAATTCTGCTTAGGGATTCTGGTGTAGGTGCAAACCTTTTAGTTTCTAAGTTAGAGAACATAGATGTATTGAACGCCTGAAGCCCTGATGTGCTTGAGATTGTACTTACTTCTCTAGCTTCCAGTTCCAAAATTCTTGTGTAAATCATTTCAAAACAATTTAAAATTTCTTTAGTTTTAGACTCCAAATCTTCCTTGTTAAGGTTAAAATTTATCAAAGCTACCTTCAAGATTTCAACAGATACTTCAAACTTGTTCATTGTTTATCTCCTTTTTTGCAAATGTAATTGATTGTTTACTATCTGACATAACGAATTCTTAAATATCCTCTACATTCAAACACCATCACATAATTTTCTATCTTCTTGCTTTAGATTTTTACTATTCTGTAAATATCCTTCTTTTAGAAGACTACAACTACTTTTTAATAATGCTTTTAGATCCTGATTATCAGCATTATTTATAGGCGAATTCACACTCCAAATCCTCACAGTTCCGTCTTTTCCAGTAGAAGCTATTATTTTACCGTCAGGGCTAAAAACTGCACTATTAACTGCATCAGTATGACCAAAAAGCGTTTTGATTAATTTAAGCTTTCTTATATCCCAAAGCTTCACTGTTTTATCTTCGCTTGCTGAAACAAGCATCTGACTATCTGAACTAAAATTTACTGCGTATATATCATCAGTATGATTTGTAAAAGTTTTAATTAATTGACCAGTTTTTAAGTTCCAAACTTTTACTTTACCACCTCTACTGCCCGAAGCTAGAAACTCGCCATTTGAGCTAAAATCAACTGAAAAAACAGGAGTATCATGTCTAAAGGTATGTACTATTTCTTTGCTATTAATTCGCCAAACTTTTATTTCTCCATCCCAACTTGAAGAAGCTATAAGCTCTCCATTTGGGCTAATTGCTAACCCATAAACAGCATCTCTATGGTTATTAAAAGAGGATAAAGGCTTATAATTATTATAGCTATAATAATTATTATAATTTCTTAGTTGCCAAATATTGACTGTTTTATCATATATATTGGTAGATACAATTGTTTGACTATCAGAACCAAAACGGATTTTATAAATTTCTCCCTTAGTTTTAAGCTCTCCTTTATGTTTGCCATTAACATCCCAAAAATTTATTTTACCTCCGACACCAGCAGAAGCTATTGTTTGACCATCATGGCTAAATATAATACTCCAAATTTTTTGTTTTTCTTTTATTACTTGTGACATTGGCAAGCCATTTATTTGCCAAAATTTGACAACCTTATTTTTATAATCAGAAGCAGCAATTATCTTTCCATTTGGCGCAAATATTACATCTGTAAATTCGCAATTTTGATTTTCAAATCGATTTAATTCGGATACTTTAGAGATTAATGATGCCATTAAATTTATGGTGTAAACATCTTGTGATTTGATAGCTTGCATCAATTTTAGAGCTTCAATACTTGCTATTAAAGAATCCAACTGTTTGTTGATTCCAAAAAGTTTTTGAGCCTTTGAAACTAAGGCAACAACAGCGATCGCATCACTTTCTCTCTTCTTCGCTTGCAGTTGTTGTGCTAGTAATCCTAACCCTAAAATAGAAATTACAAGAACTCCTACCGCGATCAAAGACCTGGTTATTCGCTTTTGCTGCTCCAATTCCTCTTTAATTTTTTTATCGCGCTTCTCCAAACTCCTCCGCAAAAACTCCGATTCTTCAACAGGAAGTTTCGGCTGAATCTTCTCTTTCCACTCCGAAATTATCGCCAATTTAGCACCTGTGAGCAGCGCTTCATCGGATTTCTTAAATCTTTCTTGCCACTCCCGACATTCAGCTTCTAATAAACGACTTAAACGAATATTTTCGCGATTTTCTTCAATCCAACCACGCAGTAAATTCCACTCAGTTAAAAGCGCTTCGTGAGCAACTTCTACTGTATCTTCATCGGTGACAATTAAGCGCTGATCTGCTAACAATCCAACCACTCGCCGCAATTGATCTATCGAATCTGCATTTGCTTCTAATTTTTCCCTACTGGCGCGGCGACGAGTTACCAGATTTTCTTCACCCAATTGCACCAGTTCCATAAACATTTGACGCACAAAAAGTTGGTCTGTTGAGGAAAAGCTTTGATATAGCAAATTGGCTCTATTTTCTAATGCTCCTTTCACACCGCCAATTTCTTTATAACCTTTCAAAGTCAAACGCGGTTCGGGTGAGTCTGGTTTTTCAATACAAACTCGCCATAATTCTTTCAAAGCATATTGCAATAGAGGTAAAGCACCGGGTTGATCGTTTACGTCGTCAGCGATTTGCGATATTAATCCCCGCTCAAATTTAACTCCATGCAAAGATGCTGGTTCTTCAATTGCGTTCTCTAATTCTTGCCGAGATAGAGGCGTAACCATATAAGTTGTAGGCTGAGTTCGATTGATGAGATTGGCAACTTTTGGATAAGCGGCGCATCTATCTAAAAAGTCTGTCCGAATTGCTACAATTACGCGAGTTATTCGATCGGACTTTGTTGCTTCATCTGCCATTAAACTGATCAAAGATTGTCGTTCGGCGTCGTCTTCGCAGAGGGTAAATATCTCTTCCATTTGGTCGATGAAAAGTACAAATGGTTGATTTTCCCGATGTTGCCGATCGAGTATTTCTATTAATTTCCCAAGGGGATATTTTCCGGGGGTAAAAGTTTCAATTCCCCACTGACTGCTTCCGGGGAGTCGATCGCGTTTCAAATGCGGTAGCAATCCCGCTTTTACCAGAGAAGATTTACCGCAGCCGGATGGCCCAATTACAGCCATAAAACGATTGCTGCTAAGCCGATCGAGCAATGCGCGAATCGCTTGTTCTCGTCCGCAAAAATATTTTTCTTGCTCTAATTCAAAAGGATACAATCCTCGATAGGGATTCTCTGTATTGAAAGCAATTTCTACTGTAGGTATATCTTTTTTAGGATAAGTCACGAGGGTAATCGATCGGCCCCAACCCATACGTATAGGTTCTTGCTTTGAGCCTTTGAGTGCGCGGCTAATATAATCGAAAACGCGATCGCCACTAATTTGTCCGTCTTTTCCGGCATTTTCTACCGCTAACCCGTTAATTAAAGCTCCGGTGAAGACATCGTGCTTCTCGAAATCGTATGCGATCGCTTCTTGAGAGCCTCTACAAGCTGTAATCAAATAATAATCTCTTCGGGAACTAATCGCAGTCAGACTTTGTTCCACCAATTGGCGTTCTAGGAAATAGCCACTATGACAGCAATCTAGTAATAACACCAGACTTCCGAGATTGGAAGCTCTAATCAAGTCATTAAGACTGTCGAGTGCAATTCCATTTTGGATCTCAACAATTCGCTCTCCATCTGTCTGAATTATGCAATCCGAAGACGCTAAATATCCCTTTTCTTGCCCCAGATTGTCTGATACTTTGAACCCATGTCCCGTAAAATAGATAAGCAAATCGTCACTAACAGCGTGTTCCCGCAGAAAATTTCTCAGCGCTTCTCCCAATTCCTTCCCAGTTACCGCCTTGGCTGCAATTTCATAATCTTGCTTTTCCTGATTCCAACGCTCAGGAAGTCTGATAACTTGTTGGAAATCGCCATATTTTTTTAGTACCTGCACCACCGCCTCAGCATCCGTCGTTGTCTTTGGGAGACGCTGCAACGGATTTTTGTATTCAGCAATACCAATAACCAGAGCGTATTTAGCCATACAGTACCAACCATTTAATATGTAAGCTAATTCACAAGCACCCTCTGCCGTTATCTCAACTATAAGACCTCTTACCGAAGTAAGTTCACCTTTTAGGGTGATTTCAGTCTGAAGGCAATACTGTTAGGGTTTTGGATATTTGGCGTTTGTAGGGGCGTTCGCGTAAGCGTGCCGGAGGCATTAGCATTCGGGCGAAAAATCTAGGTTTTGGGTGATAAATTGTTGCCCGAATGCTTCGCCCCTACTCCAGCATATTTGACCCGAAAGAACCAGCTTTTTTTAATCAAACGCATACAAATTTTACAGAGGCACCTGATGTCAGAAGTACAACGTTTGCTTATACAAGAAGGCGATCAAACGTATGAAATATACGTTGAATCCAAGTCTAACGCAGATATTCCCCCTCCACAAAACGAAGAATACGATCCTGCCAAAGGCTACGGCTTCAAAGAGGATGCCTTAGTCAAGATGCAGGAAGCTCGCCAAATGATTCGGGGCTATGCTATATATGCGCTTAGTGCCTTTAAAGATTTCGGTGCAGCTGAAATTGAGGAGGTAACACTCAAATTTGGCATGAAGCTGAGCGCTAAAGGAGGCTTTCCTTATATTACTGAAGGTACTGCCGAAAGCAATTTGGAAATTCAGGTTACTTGTAAGTTTCCACCAGCAAAACAACCTGGTTCGACTTAAGTTTAAATCTTACGCCTATCACCTCACCCGCCTGCGATTCAAATCGCAGGCTAATAGCTAAAGTCCTCTAAAGAGGACTGAAATTCTCTTCCAGTCCACTTCAGTGGACTTTCGCTATTAGCCCGGAACTTGAGTTCCGGGCGGGTGTGGGCGACACAGCAATGA
The DNA here is from genome assembly GCF_023333595.1 of Argonema galeatum A003/A1. Taxonomy (GTDB): domain Bacteria; phylum Cyanobacteriota; class Cyanobacteriia; order Cyanobacteriales; family Aerosakkonemataceae; genus Argonema; species Argonema galeatum. The sequence goes on along the minus strand of NZ_JAIQZM010000007.1, from coordinate 68,852 downwards.
TTGATTTGCTAACGCATCATCAATTCCCAGGCAGGATGTATCAGCTGGTGTAAGATTTTAATAGAACTGACTCTTGTCGGCAATACCCATCATACTTTATTCGCCTTTAGAAAGAATCAAATTCAGTACATTCAACTCATTGGAAGTCAATAGATATTTATCAGTAAAAATTTTTTCCCTCATTTCCTCTAAATTATAACTCCGAAAAACTACAAATGGAAAATCTCTATACTTATACCCAATAGGCAAAGTTTTGTCTGCTGGATAAAGGTGATGAATATAAGTAGCAAGAATCTCCCTAAATCTTTCTTCTTCTGGTTCTTCCGGTTCATCAGCAAAATATTGACTCATCGCCTCACCGCTAATAAAAGTAAATAATGGCAAAGCATAATATTGGTCGAGGCGCTGACTGTTCAGATCTAAAAACTGGGTTCTGTCGTTCGATTTGCGAACCTTATCTACTAATTCTATAGCATTTTTGAGGGCTGATGGCAGACTCCCCGGATAATCCTTACAGCTGCTAATTTTCAGCATTTTATTCAACAGTTCTTCGTTGGCGTGGTTCGTTATATCCATCAACCGCATTTCGTAAGTTTCTTCTAACCTTTGATCTGCAATAGGTACGACTAGCAAGCTACCATTAATAATACCCGGTTCTATATTTCCAAAATCCAGTAATTTATCAAAACCATCGGCTATTAATTCGGAAAATTTGCTATTGAAAAACTCTCGTAACTCCAGATAGGAATAACTCCCCGAAACCCGGTTTCTTGGAGAAACCGGGTTTCTAGAACTCAATACAAACTCGGCGCGACTTAGCAGTTGTTCTAAACTGGTATAAACTTCTTGCAATTGTTTGTGGTTGGGACGCCTGCGGTGTTCGTTTTTCAAATCTTTAATCAAATTAGCCATCTGTCCGCTAAATGTTTGACCCGCCGCAGATACGGACTTTCCACCTATGGGAATCATCAAGAATTTTTCCCTACCTATTTGTCCGTAACCTTGAATTCGCGTCATAACACAAGTTTTGACAATTAGCAATATATTTAATAAATTGATAGTGCTTTCTCGCAGGGAAATTTCTCTGTCGTCGGCGTAATAGATGGCCCGATCGCACAAATAAAAACTCAGTTCTTTCTCCTTATCATCCAGCGTTTTTTCTGACCCATTTTCGATATATTGACCGCGACCTCTGTAAATAACCTGTATTATTTCCATTAGGTTACTTTCCACCCGAAACCGAGGAATTTGTACCAATATATGTTTCGCCTTGGGAAATGATAACCCACGACTCGCAGAGGAAGTCATAAAGATTACTTTTACCTGATTTTTGAATTGATGTATTTCTGACTTATCTCGATCGGAAAGGTTAGCGTGTATCTCCAGATAATCCTTTTTATCCTCAAACTCTCCCTGCTGTTTTTTAATTGTTTCAATTAATTCTTGCAATTTCCGCTTATCTTGGATGTATACTAAAATTTGACCTGCATCAGCGCGTTTCCAGAGAGAGTTGATATCCCGAACAATTTGCGTTTGGACAGTCTTTTTTAGGTTATCTCTTTTCTCAGCAAAAGTATCTTCCTCAAACTTTACCGATTCAACGAATACCTTATATGTAATAGTTAGACTGCTTGCTGGATAAGAGTTAGCGTTGATAATAATTGCTGGCGATCGCTTAAACTCAAATTCCTGCACCGAAAGCGACTTCACCGCCTCTTCAGACGCACGCCTAAAGAATATTTTATCTGGTTCTGGTGATGTTTGCGATAAATGTTGATTGATGACATCTGGGTCAACAATGGAAGCATCTGCTACAATAACTTTGGTGTTAAATCCATGCTGTAAATCCATCAATTTATAACGATTTAAAATAGTATTTATTCCATTCAAAAAATCAACACCGCTATCATCGCCAGTTATTTCATCTATCATAATGAATAAATGCTTAATTCGCGTCGATATTTTTTTCATCTCCGCAGGAATAACCTTACCGTCACGCTTGTTATAAGCACTTTTGAATATATTCTCAAAATGATCTAAGGTGTTTGCACCGTGTTCGGTCTTTTTTAAAGATTGGATACAAGCTGTCGCGACAATATTATTGGATATTTCGTATTTTATCGCCGCGTGTATTGCTTCGCAAAGACTGGACAAAACTCCTTTACTTCTGCGATTTGTAGGTACAATTTCGTCTTCACTTCTTCTGTTAAGTGCTTGCTGGCGCGACGCTTGGCGTTCAATTTCCTGACTGGAGTCGAGAAAATTAACGCGATTTTTGATAAAATCACCCTGACGTTTGTTGGACTGGTAATTTACGACACAGCGCCGAAAGTTGTCGGCGATAAGTTGGGAATTGGTGTTGATGCAAAATATCTCGTCATCTAACTTTCCCGTTTCTGATTCTTTGAATTTCTCGATGATATCCAAATTGACTTGTTTCCGGGGACTGACGTAGAAAAAGAGAAAACCTTCGTTGATATGAGCTTTCAGAAAGTCTACGATCGCAGTAGTTTTACCAATTCCAGGATTACCAGTTAAAAATAGATAAGTTTTGTCGGAATTCAGCGCTTTTTTAATCATTTCAGCGTGAGGTTCCCTTAGTTCTAATGTCGAACTGAAATTATCGATCTTTTCGGTATGAGATATAATAGTTGTGGTGTCGCTGGGTATTTCTAGTAGTTGCTTGACAAAGGTTTTCCCGTTGTCGAAACTCCGACCTGCATTAAGTTGGATCAGATTTAAAACTTCCTTTCGCGCTCGATCGATCTCCTGTTCTTTTGGTTCGTTTTTGTAAATTTGGGAACAGGTAGTTAATACATCTAAGTTTTCGGGACCGAGGGACATGGCGCTGATACCGCGATCGCTATATCCCACCACATTAAACACCAGCGACGCTTCATCATTCAGAATACCAGTTTCGCGTAAAAATCGATAAAAACTGTGAGCATAAGAACCAGCTTGAATTAACTTAGCACTTTCTTTATCCTTCCGCTTAAAAGCAGTAAAATACCTGGTTAAATCCGCTGCAAAAGCAAAACTAAAATCATCAGTAGCGCCAGTATCAATCCGCAGCTTAGAAAAAACACTTTTTGAGCGCAAATAACCAATCTCGCGACCCAACAAACGCCGCTGATTCTGCATATCTTTATCTTCAAAATCCAAGATGTCTTCAGCTGACTTAACGGAAAATATCGATAAATCTACTGAGAGAATCCTAAACTCTTGGCGTTGGCGCAACAACATCAGGGTGTCCGCCTTCAAAAACTCACCCTTTTGTTGGTATCGAGTCCAGAAACCCGGGTTCTCCAAGAAATTGGGTTTATGAAACTGCGACAATAACTCTCTATATTCTTGTTCTTCAGTTTTGGAATATGTTTTGATGCTGTTAGCATCGCCAAAACTGCACTGGTAGTACAAAATTTCGATATTCGGTTTCTTGCTATCGTTCCATCCAGTAGATTTAATGTACTCCCCAAAGAAATTCAATCCAGACAGAAAACCCTTCTGCAATAAATATAAACACCATTTTTCAATTATTTTGATATTATTCGGACTGATTGTTCCGTCTTCACTCACTATCCGTTTAAACATTTCGGCAAATTTAAAATGCTGCAAATCCCGCCGATATAAGTTGCCGAAATTATGTTTTATTTTGTGTTCTTCGATATAAGCAAGAATCCCGATGTTGAAACCAACTTCAAATAGACGACCCAAATTTTCGGCGATCATTTTGCGCTCCTTCTATACGTTTAATGCTTTCTTAACTTCGCTCAAAAATGCCAACGAGTTAAAACCAACTTCTCCTCTCATGTGATTAAAGACAGATAGCTTGCTAAAAGATTCCTCACCGATAATGTTCTCATAAGGGTCGAGTTTTAAACTGATGTCGCTGGTTTTCTCGAAGCGCGAAAAGTGAAAAAGTGTCAGATATTGCAAAATGTCGTTTTTCAGCATACTATCATCGTCAATCAAACCCGATCGAATGTATTTGTCATCCAAAATTCCGGGATAAATGTTCAACAGGGTCGAGTAGGAAATCACACCATTGTAAAATCGATCGTCCCCCTTACCCACACTAATCCCATTAAACAAATTGAAAAACACTACCGCTTGTTGGGTGGAATCTTTCGCTACATTGAGGAGTTCCTTTGTATCCTGTATGTAAAAAGAAGTTGCTTTAGGTTCTACTGCTTTCCGAACATAGTATTTATCAAAAAATACCGGATATATCTGGATGTCGTCGCGATTTCCTTTCAAATTATTGATTAATTTGGGTGACATAAAATATAGGCTATCGTCATCCTCACTTTGAGTTATATTCAGGTTACTCGTAAAAGGTGCTTGTGCGACATACAAAAAGTGTCGGTATCCTTGCTGATAAAGATTGTTCACCGTGTCTATGAGAATCGGCGGATCGTGATACAAACGTTGATTGCTATAGTTATCAGAAAAAGTTTTGATAATATACAACCGAATAGCGCCATCCTGTTGGCGCGTGACGCCAATTGCTTCTCCTACCAAATTAGATATTCTATTTTTTCGGTTTCTGTTACCTGTCCTGGCGTCGCTTTCCAAACTCGAAACAATAATAATAGCTAGTTTATCGAGGGTTGGAGTATCTGCGGTATCGGTGAAGCGAAACTTTCTAGGTAATACCGAATACAAAGAACTAAGACCGTTCTTTACTTTGAAAGGATTAGCATCTTGAACGCGGAAACCTTGGGAATTACACCGATGTTTCTCGTTCACAAGATGACACAATGTTTTAGATAGATGCGCCATGAATTTTTCTGATAGTGCGGGGTTTTGGTGGGTTCCCTCGTGCAATCTTACCATCGGAACAAACAACCTTTTTTTGGCAGCATCTAGCAATATTTTCAGGCAAATATATGCTAATAAAGAGATGGTAAAGCGATAAAGAAAACCTTGAGTAGAATTAAACCCATTTCCCTCTAACCGTCGGTTGTCGTAGCGAAATAATAACAACTTACGATCTCGCATGAAATGGTTTTGATAGGCATTTATACAACTTTCGGGAACCCACATTACTGGCAAAGTATTAACACCTGTGAGGTCGTATTCCATCCGAAATTCTTGGCGTTCTTCTGTTGAAAAATAGCGAATGTCTTTAATCTCAATACTTGCAGGTAGTTGACAGACAGCATTTTCATCAACGTGGACTTTACCAATAGAAATATATCTCAGACATTCTTTCGGATTGCGTTGTACAACTTCTCTGAAGAAAATATCGTTGAAAATTTTATTTTCGTCTGTTTCCAGGATACCTCTTCTTACACTAATCTGAACCGGATAAGTTCGGGTTGGCAAAATAGTCTGATTCTTGATAAATTCTCTCAGCAACTCCCTTAGTACCTTTATTTTTTCTCGGATTTTATATTCATTTAAGCCTCGCCAAATAGCCTTCAAACGTCTCTTTTTTATTTCCTCGTTATTACCCTGTAGATCTGGTAATATTTTTTTAAAAGGGATGATAGGGTTATAATTTAAATCGTCATTAGGATTATAACCATCTACGTTGGGGTTATTGCAAGCAAATACAAAGAAGTACAAAAAGGCAAGTTTTAATATTTTTGATCCGAAGTTTGGTTTTCTTTCAAGTTCGTGACGATGCTCAGCACTATCTGGATCGATTAGATTGAGATTGTAGTCAAAAACTTCTAGACCTTTGTGTGCTTCAACTGGATTGCCAAACTTCATTTTGAGGCCAAAAATAAATTTGCGCTCTCCCTCGTTAATGTCTGTACTTTCTCCCAAGTTACCTGTTACGATGGGAATGATGGGAAGGGAGTCTAATACTTCCGATCGCGAAAACTCATCTTTGTAATTAATCGTCGAATTAGCATAGTTTACATCGTAATAACTATCGGCTTTGTCCTGGTTAATAAAATCTTCTATTAGTCTAAGACGGCGAATCAAATCTTGAAGATAAATAAAGCCAACGCTATCTTTGGTTTCGATGTTATCTCGGAGATATTCCAAATACCTTATTTTTGCTTCTTTCTTAAGTTTTCCCAGTGTTTCTGTGTCTACAATTCGCTTCAGGCGATTGAAGTCAGAATACTCGTCTTCTATCCGCTCTTGAATAGTATCGTGCAGTTCTTTCCGGTGGGATTCTCTTTCAAAAGTAACTTGGCGATCGATATGATTTTCCAATCCTTCTTTCAAATATTCTGGAAATCGATCTATCTCCCGTACCGTAATAGTAAGTTTGTGAAATTTCAGCAGGGAAGCACTACCGGGACGGTTGCTATCCAAACAAAGTTTCTGCTTCTGTAAATTAGGAGAAGGTCTGTTAAAAGTATAAGTCAAACCCAAACCAGTTGGATTTCCCTGGAAAGATTCCAAAGGAGTAACTAACCCGTTAACAAACTCCTCAATTGAGCGATTCGATCCCAAACTAGATTCTAATAGCTGTGTCAAACAATCTCTTATTTCTCGAATCTTATTGGGAAAGTTGTCTCGGAATCCCGGACTAAAATTGATGGTAGCAGAACGAACGCCATTAGGAGATGACAGAGGATTTTGGATCGGTAAAGAAGCGACATGACTGGCTACAGCATCAATATCGATCGCCAACCGCTGACCGTTTTCTGCGATGCGAAACGGGTTCTGACCTCTTAAAGTTTGTAAAATTTTTTGCAGCAGATCTGTGTAGTCTACGGAAACTAGCTCGCTGTCACCCGGTTCTAAAATGTTTACCATCTAGTAGATTTTGGCTGATGTTATTCTCATTCAACCATCAAAAGCGAACAAAAGTCAATATGCTATTTTTACTTAGGAGAAGAAGAGTGCGATCGCACTCTTCTTCTGTCGGCATTGCCTAACTACTACAGCCAGACCGATGACCGATGACGGATGACTAATGACTAACCAAGTTTTTCTTGACCCAATCTCGTAAAGCCTGCTCCGTATTTCCACCGAAAATAGAGTGGGGACAATCTGTTTTTCCTTTATTGTGTTCCGTGAATCTATGGCCTGTAACATTATCCGACGAGATCCCATATTCAACCATCAGCCATTTGTGCAGCGCGATCGTTGCCTCTTCTTGCTTTGGCGCTAGTCTTTCGCCAGCTTTGGCAATATGTTCGATGCCAATGGAATCGTTATTCTCTCCATGTGCGTGCCACGCTTTGTCGGCATCTTCCACCATTTGATAAATAGTGCCGTTTTTATCGACAATGTAGTGTGCGGAAACCTGGGATTGAGAATTTTGATACCAACTAATTGTGCTTGGTAAGTTAGCCACATTTGTGTAATGATTGATGATACGCTTGATTTTTTCCCCGTTGCGGCTAGAAAAATTTGGCGAGGCCACCCATTTTACTTCTGGCTTAATTGGTGCTAAAGTACTGCCTGAATTAGAGGCCAAGTCCCCTAGTTCATCAGTCGCAATGAGCGATGGTTTTGGTTTGTCTTTTGGGGCGAAGCTGAACTTATTAGCGACACTAGGATCGAGAATTTTTTGCAGTTGCGCTACCTGCATTTGGGTATCCCATTTTTGAATCGCTTTATTGCCATACATTAAAAATACAGTCCCATCTTCAAAAATTTCAAACCACATTTTATTCGCCTCTAAATCGAAGGAATCTTGACCACCTTTCAGGGTAATATAAAAATGTTATTTGTTAAATGCACTACTTACACCAAGTTAAATTTAACTGACGTGGGGACGCCCTTGACATCGGGACAAGGCGAATTCCGGTAACACGCAATACTGCTAGGGTTTTGGATATTTGTAGGCCCAGAAACCGGGTTTCTTGAATAAACCGGGTTTCTTTTAGCGCAAGACGAGCAGTATTGTGGCAACACGGTATTAGTAATACCGTACTTGCCTAAGTCGATCGGGACAGAGTTTCTGGACGATCGCAGCCCTAATTTTAAAGCTTTTCTATCAGAAGTAGGAACACGAAACCTGGGAATAGCTGTACCTTGACAATAAAGAGCTAGCAAGTGATTTATGCAGATTAATACTCCAGATTGGGTCAAACACGCTGTTTTCTACCAAATTTTTCCAGATCGCTTCGCCAGAAGCAAGCAGCCTCACAAGCGGCTTTTGAAGAATGCCTCGTGGGAAGCCTGGGACGATATGCCAACGCTGCAAGGCTACAAGGGCGGCGATTTGTGGGGTGTGATAGAACAACTGGATTATTTGCAGGATTTGGGGATTAACGCGATTTATTTTACCCCCATTTTTCAATCGGCTAGCAATCATCGTTACCACACTCACGATTATTACCTGGTCGATCCGATGTTGGGGGGAAATTCGGCTTTTAAAGAATTGCTAGATGCAGCCCACCAACGGAATATCAAAGTTGTTCTGGATGGGGTGTTTAACCACGCCAGTCGCGGCTTTTTCTTTTTCCACGATATCCTGGAAAATGGCCCCCATTCTCCTTGGTTGGATTGGTTTAAAATTGAAGGCTGGCCGGTATCTGCTTACAATGGTGAGTTCCCCGCTAATTATATAGGTTGGGGTGGAAATCGGGCGCTGCCAGAGTTCAATCACGAGAATCCCGAAGTGCGGGAATATATTATGGAGATTGCCGAATATTGGATTAAATTCGGCGTCGATGGTTGGCGCTTAGATGTGCCGTTTGAGATTAAAGCAGCTGGATTTTGGCAGGAGTTTCGCGATCGCGTCAAAGCTGTCAACCCCGAAGCCTACATCGTCGGCGAAGTCTGGGGAGACTCCCGCGAATGGCTGGATGGCACCCAATTTGATGGAGTGATGAATTACTTATTTGCCGCACCGACGATCGCATTTACCGCAGGCGATCGCGTTGACATGGAACAAGTACAAGACCGTTCCTACCATCCCTACCCGCCCCTATTTGCCAAAGAATATGGCGAAAAAATCACCCAACTACTAGAATTATACCCCTGGGAAATTCAGCTTACCCAGCTTAATCTGCTAGCCAGTCACGATACAGCGCGTTTAATTTCTATTGCGGGAGGCGATAGATCGAGTGTGGAATTAGCAACGTTGCTGTTATTAACTTATCCCGGTGCAAGCAGCATTTACTACGGTGATGAAGTTGGTTTACCTGGTAAGTTAGATCCAGACTCTCGTCGCGGCTTTCCTATGGAAGCCTACTGGGAACTTGATGTTCTAAAATATCACCAGCAACTGATAGGATTGCGTCATAAATACTCTGCCCTCCGCACGGGTTCGTACCAAATTTTGTATGCTGAGGGAACGGTTTATGTGTTCGCTCGCATTTTAGGATCTGAGGAATTAATTGTTGCCGTTAACATCGGAACTGCACCCGCAAATGCCAGCTTTGAAGTAACCCATCTGCAATCTAAACCTAGCAAAATATTGTATGGTACTGGCGAAGTATCGTGGCACAATGAGGGAGAATCCAATCAACTAACATTGAATCTTCCGCCTCGGAGTGGCTGTATTTTAGGTTGAGTAAATCGGTTAGTCAGATTCCCTGATTGGAGATCCTCCCAACCCCCCTTCAAAAGGGGGGCAGAGGGGCAGAGGGGCAGAGGAGAAAAGAAATAAAAATGTTCTTAATTATGAACAAAAGCATAACAACTCTTTCGGAGTTGTTAAAAAAAAGTTTAGTTCACAAATCAATTAGGGCTTTTGCTGGTTGCTATATACTTGATTGGTGTATAAATAGTTTATAATAAACCAATTAATAGTATATGTCATCCTCACTAGGTTACGACCCTAGCCTGGATCAACCAATTGATGAAGCAGATCCAGCCCAGCAGTCCCTAAGAGACCGCCAATTACGGACGCTTTTTGAGATAGCCCTGGATGGGATGGCGATCGCAGACGACCAAGGGCGCTACCTAGATGTCAACCCTGCCGCCTGTGAATTATTTGGTCTAGAGAGAGATGAACTTCTGGGACGCAGTATCGTTGAGTTTGCGGAACCGGGGTTGAATTTCCAAGCAGTTTGGCAAGAATTTCAGCAACAAGAGAAAGTGCGCGGTGAGTTCAGCTTAGTGCGGGCCGATGGGGATATTCGCATAGTGGAATATGCGGCGACGGCCAACTTTTTACCCCACCGGCACCTATCCGTGATGCGAGATATTACAGAACGCAAACAAGCAGAGGCACAAGTCCGAGAACTGACACAACAGCTAAATCAGCAAGTTCACCAACCTGTCAGCGAATTAGAACAAACTCAAGCTCAATTACGGGAATCTCAGCAACGACTGGAAAGCATTTTGAATTCCGTTGAGGGAGTGGTGTGGTCAATCCACCCGGAAACCTTTGAGACGATTTACATCAACCCCGCCGTAGAACAAATATTCGGTTGTTCGGTGGCAGAGTTTTTCGCCAACCCTAACCTCTGGTTTGAAATCATTCATCCCGACGATCAAAGTAACATTGCCAATGTTTTCGCCAGACTCAAAGAAAAGGGGAGAAGCAGAACAGAATATCGCATTATTCGCCGGGATGGACAAGTGCGCTGGTTGTCTGTTAACTCTTATCTGGTTTATGACGAAACCGGAAAACCGATTCGCATTGATGGCATTACCACCGACATCACCGATCGCAAACAAGCTGAAATAGAGTTAGCCGCCTCTCAAGCCGAATTAATGGCACTATTTAATGCCATGCAAGATGTCATTATTGTGCTGAATTCAGAGGGACGCTATCTAAAAATCGCTCCTAGTTCTGCTCCCCTGTTATACTTACCTTCAAATACAATGTTAGGCAAAACTCTCCACGAAGTCCTCCCCCAAGATGCCGCAGATTTTTTCCTCAATACTATTCACAAAGCTATTATTAATCAATCCCTGATGCCGTTGGAATACTCATTACCTATAGGCGATCGCTTAGTCTGGTTTGATGCTAGTATTTCTCCCATGTCTGAAGATAAAGTTCTTTGGGTAGCTAGAGATATCAGCGATCGCAAACATCAAGAACAATCTCTCCGCTTAATCGTTGAAGGTACAGCGGCAAAAACTGGTGAAGAATTTTTCAAAAGTTGCGTCCAATATCTCGCCCAAGTATTAGAAGTCCGTTATGCTTTCATTGCTGAATTTGTTAACTCAGAAAAAGTGAGCGCGAAAACTCTAGCATTTTGGGCGGGAAATGACTTTGGTGATAATTTTACTTACAATTTAGTCGGGACACCCTGTAACAATGTTTATATTCAAGGTGATTTATGTCGATACCCAAATTCAGTTCAAACCCTTTTTCCCGAAGATAATGATTTAGTCACCCTCCAAGCCCAAAGTTATGCTGGTTTGCAGATTATTGATACTGCTGGAAATCCCTTGGGATTAATCGTAGTTTTAGATACTAAACCGATGGTGCCAAATGTAGAAATGCAGTCAGCCATCTTAAGAATATTTGCCACTCGTGCGGGTGCGGAAATAGAGCGGATAGAGGCGGAAGCAGCAGTGCGTCGATCAGAAATTCAACTGAGGCTACAATCTGAAGAATTAACAGCAACCCTCAAAAAGTTGCAAAATACTCAAACTCAGTTAATTCAAGCGGAAAAGATGTCAAGTTTGGGACAGTTAGTAGCAGGAATTGCCCATGAAATTAATAACCCCGTGAGCTTTATTTATGGCAATCTTAAACCCGCTGCTGATTATGCCAGTGACTTAATTGAGCTAATTCACCTTTACCAAGAGCATTATCCGACTCCACCCCAGGCAATCTCTGATTTTACAGAAGATATTGACCTTGAGTATCTGATCACTGATTTTTCTAAGTTGCTAGTATCAATGAAAACAGGAGCCATACGCATCAGTGATATTGTTAAGTCTCTGCGAACATTTTCACGCCTGGATGAAGCGGATTTAAAAGAAATAGATATTCACGAAAATATCGAGAGTACCTTAATCATTTTACAAAATCGCTTGAATAGTTCGACCGGAAAAACCGAAATTTCTGTGGTCAAAAACTATGGAAGTTTACCCTTAATTGAATGTTATGGTGGTTTATTAAATCAGGTGTTTCTGAATTTGTTAGTCAATGCAATTGATGCGATCGAACAACGGCGAAGCAGCCTAAAGTTAACCGAACGTTCAGATTATCTTGGCTGGATTACGATTACTACCTCTATCAATTTAGGAAATCAGGTTTTGATATCCATTCAGGATAATGGTTGTGGGATGAGTCCAGAGATTCAAGAAAAAATATTTAATCCATTTTTTACCACCAAACCTGTCGGTAAAGGTACAGGTATGGGGTTAGCAACTAGCTATCAAATTGTGACGGAAAATCATCGCGGTAATTTGCGGTGTTGTTCTATACCTGGAAAAGGGACTGAGTTTAGGATTGAGTTGCCGATTAGCCAGCCGAAATAAGCGATCGCCCCTAATTATAGCTAGAGTTTTGAGTTTTGAGTTGTAGGGGCGGGTTTTGTTGATGATTATTGTGTTTCGGCGCAGACCTCTCCAGAAATTAAAGTAACCTTCGTAGAGACGTTTCATGCAACGTCTCTACATTCTTTGAAAGGAGAGGTCTATTGTAGAGACGTTTCATGAAACGTCTCTACAATTTTCATGAAACGTCTCTACAATGTTTTTTGGAGAGGTCTAATCAACTGCTGGCACGAATACCTCGCTTTTGCAGTTCCTGCATGAAAAACTCTTCCAGTGAGGGACGGGCTAGATTTAAAGAGATAATTTGTGCGTCCATCAGGCGCAGGCTGGCTAGAAAATCCTGGAGGTCGCCTTCTAAATGACCTCGCCAACCACTTTGGTCAAATTCTACGTCTGGTATCCATTTTTCCAGAACTTCCCGATTTCCGCCTTTGCCTTTGATGTGGTAGAAGTCAGTGGTGCCGAGAAGATCGTCTAAAGCGCCGATGCAAATCAGTTCGCCTTGGGCGAGGATGGCGATGCGATCGCAAATCATCTCCACATCGGACAAGACGTGGCTGTTGAAGAAAATCGTCTTCCCTTGCTGTTTGAGCGATAAAATAATCTCGCGGATTTGGTAGCGTCCCATCGGGTCAAGTCCAGACATTGGTTCATCCAGAAACACCAATTCCGGGTCGTTGATTAGGGCTTGCGCCATGCCAATCCGTTGCACCATCCCTTTAGAATACTGACGCAGTTGCTTTTTCTTGGCGGCAGATTGGGCAAGTCCCACCATATCCAGGAGTTGGGGGATGCGCTCTTTTTGCACGGATTCTGGGATTTCAAATAGTCCTGCTGTCATCTGCAACAATTCCCAGCCGGTTAAATTGTCGTAGTAATAGGCATTTTCGGGCAGATAACCGATTTTTTGCTTGACGGCCCGATCGCCCAACGGCTCTCCAAATATTGTCCCATGCCCGGAAGTCGATCGCACAATCCCCAGCAGCGTTTTGAGCAGCGTGGTTTTCCCCGCTCCATTTTGTCCCAAAAGACCAAAAGTTTCGCCTTTATAGACGTTGAGGGTGCATTTCTTGAGAGATTCGATTTTTTGATTGAGCCAGAAGCCAGTGCGGTAAACCTTGCTCAGGTTATAGGTTTGCACGACTGGCTGACGTGCAAGTACGATCGCTCCCTCTTGGGTATCTTCAACGAAAGTCATATCAGTTCGGCTATATGCGGTAACTGAGAGTGATGATTCCTTATTTTGCAGGGTTTTGTGTCAGTTGAGAAGTCTGGCATTACTCACCAGATGAGTATTATAAAACATGACTATGACAGATAATTTTTGAAAAAATAGGAGCTTAACCAGCAAATGTGATGTTGAATACATAGTTGGGCTGCTTCACGTTATCTGTGGGGACAGCAGTTTGAGAGCTATCCGTAGGACAGCATTTAGAGTTTGGTGATAAGTTGAACAATGTTGAGCTAGCATTTCAACCCATGATATTGGAAGTTGCGATTCTTGAGATTAAACCTCATTTGACTGAAGAATTTGAAGCTGTATTCAAAACAGCCTCAAGGATTATTGTTTCTATGTCAGGCTATATCTCCCATGAGCTTCAACGATGTCTAGAAACTACAAATCGTTATATTCTGCTTGTACGTTGGCAGCAATTAGAAGACCATACAGTTGGATTTCGACAATCGCCAAAATATCAAGAGTGGCGCTCCCTACTCCACCACTTCTACGATCCATTTCCAACTGTGGAGCATTATGAAAGCGTTTTGTTTAACTCTGGCTCTGAGTTTTGCCCATAGTAAGCTGCTATATCTGCCTCAATAACATCTCTATTTGCATGATAATAAGCTAGCGCCGCATAAACTTGTGCTAACGTCAAGTGCGGTCTGGCGTCAGTGATTTCTTCTGGAGTCATACCCGCCTTGTAATCAATGGCGATATTTTGAACCGAAATCCTGGTTCCCCCAATTCGGGGACGACCGCCACAAGTTCCTGGCGTTTGGACAATTAGCGTTCCGATGTCGATCGCACTTGACATATTCACCTCTTGGGGAGTTATCTTATTCTAATTTGCTATAAAATGCCTGCGGTACTCCACGCCAAAGCCTTCTGCCTGTAAGTTGATATAAGTAAAACTCAAAATAAACTCATGGAACGCTCAAAAATTATTGCAATTATCACAGGTGCGATCTCCCTAATTTTAGCTCTAGGCTACTTACTCCTCGTTCAACTGCTAGATTTTCGTGGCCCAATGCAACCCGCACCTCAAAGCCAAGTGCCCCAAGCAGTAAGATTTATTTCTTTTCCTCCCCCCGTTGCGGGGGGATTGAGGGGGGTAAAAATTCCGCTAACCAGCTAAACCTCTAGCGGTAAAGCCTTAGTCGATTCCAAGTGAGTAGCCTTGATCATGTGATAAGCGATCAGTAGCTGTGTCAGCGCCAGAGGGTAACTCTGGAGAGTTTCCCCAGTTGTCCCCGTAAGTTTGCCAATGTCTGGATTCCCTCCTCGGCTACAGAAAGGCAATAAGTCAGGTATTTCGCTACAGATCATCCTCTCTATCTTGCTGACTTGTTCGCCAGTAGCGTGACTATCGATTTCCAGAACATCAACAGGCTTACTCATATCGCGATCGAGTTCTAGGCGGATTGCTTGCATCGAATCGACTTTGCTTTGCTCTAAAATCTCAGTAAAATCCGGGTGGGGAATAGTAGGTCTAAGTACCAAGCGCACATTCAGATGCGAACCGTCTTCCCCAGACGCTTCTTCAGGCGGGTAGAAACTGACCACCACATCTGCCCACTGGCGCTGAGGACGAATGAACTGTTCTGAATCCGGTTCGCGTTTTTCCATTTCGGCGAGAACCTGTTGGGCTGTGTAGCCCCGCTTGATGGTATCCCGCTTAACCTTCCAATTGGCACGCAGCGATTCCGGCGGTGCCAGATAAACCTTGACATCGTAGCAATCTCGTGCAAGGCGGGTTGAATAACCGAGCAATCCCTCAACAATGACAAATCTGCTGGGCTTGATGTAGTGCGGCGGCTGAAACGTACCCGTTTTGTGACTGTAAACTGGCTTGAGAATCGGTTCTCCAGCTCGCAGCAAGCTGAGGTGCTGCTGCATGATATCAATGTAGTTGCAGTCCGGGTGGAGGGCTGTAATGCCAAGTTCGGCACGCTGAGTGCGATCGTAGCGGTGGTAATCATCGGTACAGATAACTGTAACATTCTCTGGCCCCAATACCTGAGCAATGCCTCCAGTCAGTGTTGTTTTACCGGCGGCGCTATCACCGACGATGCCAAGGATAACGGGACGAGAACTCATACTTTCTGCTCTATGGATAAGAAAAGAATTTTTAATAGGTTTAATTTTAAAACGGCTGGGGGATCAATAGATAGCACTCCAGTACAAGAAGTTTTGTATGATTAAGGGCGGCTAGAGGAAAAGTTGATGGAATCGTTTCCCGATTACGCACGCGATCGCACCTACGCCATCCTTGGTACTGGTGCTATGGGCGGTTTCTACGGCGCTTGCTTGCAAAAAGCAGGTTTGGAAGTCCACTTCCTGCTGCACAGCGATTACGAATACGTTAACAAGCATGGCTTAGTCGTGGAGTCAAAAGATGGCGACTTCACCCTTGCCCATGTCAAAGCTTACCGCGATGTAGAAAAGATGCCGCGTTGCGATGTAGTAGTCGTAGCCCTCAAAACCACCCAAAATCACCTACTGCCGAAATTGTTGCCTAGTGTGGTAAAGGATGATGGCGTAGTTCTGGTGCTGCAAAATGGATTGGGCGTTGAAGATGAAATCGCCCAAATTGTCGGTTCAAAACGGGTTATGGGCGGACTGTGCTTTCTGTGTTCCAATAAAGTGGGGCCGGGATATATCCGCCACCTAGACTACGGTGAAATTAAGTTAGGTGAATATGCTTCCGATTATCAATTTTGTGGTATAACCGAACGAATGCGTCAGATTGCCAGTGATTTTGAACGTGCAGGCATTCCGATTAAGTTAGCTGAAGATTTGCTGCTGGCACGTTGGCAGAAATTAGTCTGGAATATACCATACAATGGCCTTTCTGTGATTCTCAATGCTAGAACCGATGAGTTAATGGCGGATGTCCATACACGCGCTTTAGTCGAACAATTGATGTGGGAAGTTGTGGCGGGGGCAAAAAGTGGCGATCGCGCAGCATTTCCCCAGAAGAATCGCATTATCCCCGATAGCTTCGTTGAACTGATGCTAGACTATACCCTCAAGATGAAACCATACCGAACCAGCATGAAAATTGACTACGACGAAAAGCGTCCGCTGGAGGTAGAAACTATGTTCGGCAATCCATTACGTTTGGCTCAACAAAATGGTGTCGATTTACCCAAGATTACCATGCTCTACCAGCAACTGAAATTTCTCAATGCCAGAAATATCAACTTTGGCAATAACGCAAGTTGCTAGTTATATAGTTAAGGCTCGTATTAGGTACGTTGTTGCGATGCCGCGCTCTTATCCCAGTTGTAATAAGAGCGCGGCATCGCAACAACATACTCGGAAAGCAAGTAACTAGCAACTTGAGTTAATAGCTAATATCATCTCCTTACCCATCGGTCGCAAAAAAATCGCGTTTGTATTATCTGCGTTCATCTGCGTTCATCCCTCTTCATCTGCGGTAAAAATTTAACCAACGATGACAACAGACAATTTCCCGATCTGCGAATAATTTCAAATTTTAGATTGGCGGGTTCTTTCCTTGTCAAATATGCTGTAGTAGGGGCACGGCATCATCAATATGTCGGTCATACCAACATTTAAATTATGCCGTGCCCCTACAAAATGAACAGTCGTAGGGGCACGGCATCATCAATATGTCGGCCATACCAACATTTAAATTATGCCGTGCCCCTACTTCTCAATTCCTGAAACCCTAGCCCCTAGCCCCTAGCCCCTAGCTATAATTACCAATCATCGCGTTTAGGAGAAGTATCGGTCCAATCATCGTATGCGTATTTTGGTTCTAATTTCCGATCTTCTTTCTCTAGTTCCTCTTCTTCATATTGCTCCTCTACTTCCTCATCTGACTCTCGTTCTGGGGGGAAATTGTCTGTTAGTGGTTTGACTACTTTTGCGATCGCTTCCTGCACAAACGCCTTGACAAACTCATCCTTGCGGTTCAGCTGAAACTGTCGCTGCACCACCTCAGTAATACCGCCATCGCCCCAATCTTGATCGTGACGAAAATATTCAATAAAACTTTTACCGGCAATCCTGGTAATATAAGCAGCAGTAACACCCTGAATTGCCTTACCGACTAAATAGGTAGCAAGATTTAGCTGAAGTGCCCTTGAAAGTAATTCGATCGCACCTTTAACAATACCCAAACTTGCCAGCGTTTTTCCCAGGGAAAGCGCCAACTCTCTTCCCCGTTCCATATTCAACTCACAGCCGTAGATTTTGCCGATTTCTACCACCATTTGGGCATTAACAGCCGCTGTTGCCAGCAAATCTACCACAGGCAAAGGCGTGACAGCAATTACACCCGCACCAATCCACTGAAATCGCTCCACCACTTTATCAGCTTGACGCCGCCGCTGAGCATCGATGAGTTTCCGCGCCTCTTCTCCCAGACGTTGAGATTGCAGTAAAATGTTATCTGCCATCAAGTCGTCTCCCTCTGCACGCAGAACTATTGCCAGACGGCGGATTAAAGGCATTACGTCTGGTTCCGCTTGGAAGATATCGCCATTTTCCAGTTTGACAGTTTTGGGATTAGCTGCGATCGCAACTATATCCGATGTAGCGATAAACCCCCGGATTCGTTCCCGCAGTCGCGCCTGAATACTTTCCTTGTCTTCATCTGTGTAGAGGTCAGTTTTGTTGAGAACAAGGAGACTTCGCTTACCAATTTCTGCCAATGCTCGCAGCGGTTCATATTCCGACCTTCGCAAATCATTATCTACCACAAACAACAACAAATCAGCTTCCGTCGCCAGTTGACGCGCCAGTTGTTCCCGTTCCGTTCCCGCCACCCCAGCTTCTAAAATTCCAGGCGTATCCGTAATCAGAATTTCCCGTTCCAATCCTTTCAACTTCAGATTATAAGTTTCCCCCACCTCCGTAGTTCCCATCGGCGCATTCACCTGTCCTACCATTCTCCCCATCAGCGCATTCACAAGGGAAGTTTTACCCGCCGAACCTGTGCCAAATACTACCACTTGCAGGTTACCGCGAGATAGAGTCGCCTCGATTTCGCGAGATCTCGTCAGTAAAGCTTGTCGCGACACCTCATCCTGAATCTGCTTCACCTGTTTTCGCACAGCGCGGAGAGTTTCTGCTGCTGCTTCCGTTTTCGCTTCAGGGACTTTCGGTTGAATTTTGCGACGGCGCGGCTTATTTTGCCCCTCCCAAAACATCATCGCGTAATAGCCGAAAGCGGCAATTAACATCGCCAGCAGCACAATCAGCAAAAACAGCAGCAAATTGGCTAGCAGCGGCGGTGCTGACCAAGCTATATTGCTGTAGAGGCGAGTTAGAGAGCTAATTAGCCAAATTACCAGCCCCAGGAGTACGGTGAAGCTAGCAACCAGCGGGAGAAGGCGAGACAGACGCATGAACTTGGCAGGGAGTGTTCTGCTGTTTGGAGGCAAGGCCCGTGCAAGTAGGAGTTGCCCAAGGCTCTAAATTCTAGCCTACACCCGCAGCCACAGTCTGCATCGGTCTTAAGCGGTTTATTCCTGACAAACTAGGCATAACTTGGCTCTTTTACTTCCACATCATGAGACTCATCACTTTGATTTAATTCTTCAACAACTTCTAGGTAGGATGCGATCGCATCTTGCACCTTTTACTTTTACATAATGAGAATCATCACCTTGATTTAATTCTTCAACAACTTTATCACCAATTAAATCAGGTAAATTTTCTGTGTGAACGTGCAAGTGACACACCACACCTGTTAGTTCAGCCAAAATGTCGCCTTTTTGTTCATCTGTCAGATTAGCTAACTTTAACTGGCTTAAGAAAAACAGCACATTTTCGCATTCTTCTGCCAGTTTTGTTAATAATACTGAGAGAGTATGGTTGACGTTTAAGGTTTTCTGTATTTAGGAAATCATTTACCGCGCCTCAATCTTTTTTCAGCTTTTGCCAAACTTGGTTTTCCAAAATATTTACTCTACCCAATTTTCCAAGATTAAGCCTGCGTTCCAATTCGGCTCTAACTTGTCCATAAGTTTGGGTTTCTTTTTCATCAAAAGGCAAGACTTGCAGAGGTAATAAAAACTGACTCAATGCGGCTCGATTTTGTTCTAACCGTTGGCTTTTGTAAGCTCCATATTCTAGTTCGGCAACCGTTATTGATGAGACTCCTACATCAGATGGATCTAGAGTTTGAAATTTCTCCAAAACTTTAGCAGGTTTCTTTTTAATGATGTAGATGCAAATATTGGTATCGAGTAAAAACCTCATTCCAACTCCTCTCTTATTTCCAGACTGGGTTGTTCTCGGTTTTCCATAAAGTCTTCTGAGAATAGGCTTAAGCTATCAAACATAGCTTGCCAAGGGTTATCTTTAGGAATTAGAACGATCGCCCTGCCAATTTTTTTGATATAAACCTCACTGCCTTGAAACTGAAATTCTTTAGGTAAGATAACGGATTGATTTTCGCCGTTCGACAACAATTTAGCTGTTTCCATTTTTCACCTCTCAGGCATTAGTTCAAATACGATTATTGCCTGTATACATCCTTACGATGCTTACAGGTAAACAATATAACTACAGATTCTTCATCCTTAATTTCATATCTTAGCCGATAGTCACCTATTCGGATGCGATGGTTTTATTGGGGAATCATAACGATCGGCGCGGCCAATTTTTTTGATATATACCTCACTGCCTTGTAACTGAAAATCTTTAGGCAAGATTGTACTTGCGTCTAATCTGGGCAACTTTTTGCTCGTGTTGTCTTAAGTTCTTTCCTCGATTGTGCCATTGAGTTGCAGCAGAAAGGCTGCATAGTGCTGCTGCGCCGGATGGCTTAATTCCACAAACACAGAGATCTGGTCAAACCAGATCTCTGCCCACCCCACCCATCTATCCAATTTCCCCCAATTCTCTACTATTAGCTAGAGGCGATCGGCCCTTAAATGTGGCATATTTGCCTAAATAAAGCACAAAGAGCCAAAATTATGGGACTTTTAGACCAAATCTTGAATTCAGTCAACAATTCCGACCAACAAGGCAGTACAGGTCAGCTTGCCAGCATTCTCAGCACCGTGCAGCAGCTGAGCGATGGCTATGGTGCCGATCCCTCAACTGTGCAAACCGCCTTGTCCGTGGTGGGAAATCATGTTCGCTCCGCCTTACAGCAGAAGCAAGCCACAGAAGGCTTTGAGCAAGCGCAGAGCCTTGTGAATCAATATAGCGGCACTTACCCTAACTCCCAAGCCGTCGATGCTCTTTTCGGATCTCATCAGGTGCAGCAAATCGTGCAGACAATCACACAAAGGACGGGATTCGATGCTGGCATGATTCAAGAAATGCTGCCGGTATTGGTTCCCCTGGTACTGAATTTACTGCAAACTGGCTCAAATTCTCAAAATCCTCAGCAGGGGTCAAATCCAGTGCTGAATTCCTTCCTAGATGCTGATAAAGATGGCGATATCGATATCGCTGACGCTATGGGGATGGCGGGTCGCTTTCTGAGTCAGTAGCTGTTAGATCAATTTTGTCAAAAGTCATTGGTCATTAGTCATTTGTTGACTACACTCACTCCGAGTCTAGTTTGAGGTCAACACTCAAGAGTTGATTTCGTCCTACATGGCGAGGGATGTAGCAAAAAGGAATGACTTTTGACTCTTGACTAATGACAAACTAATCAAATCTTCGTTAAATTTTAGCTAGATAATTTTGGATTTTGGACTATTGCTTATTTAATCCAAAATCCTCTCTTGCGAAGGTGGGCATCGTGACGGGAACCAGCGCGAGGTGTTCATGGGGGAAACCCCCAAGACCACACTCGCTTGCCAAGACGCCCACTTCGCGCAAAATCTAAAATCTAAAATCCACTACCAATGGGCTTGTGGCCCAGCCCAGGTATTAGCGACGCTGCGACCGAAGACGATCGGTTGGTCTTTTTTTGCCGCCACAGTTTGACCCCCTAGATTAACTGCCCATAAGGGCGGCTTAGCGTCACCTAATTCGCCAGCACGGAAAAGAACTTGGTCGGGTTTGGTTTGACTCCAACCTAACAAGACGGCTTGGCTGTATTCGATTTTACTGGGAGAGAGGGTTTTGGCACGATTCTGCTGCCGATCCCAGACAACGGCGTAGTCGGAAGCATCGGATGTGTTAAATTGGCCTTCAAATTGCCGTGCCAAAAGCCGATCGCCCTTTTGAGACCAAGAGACAGGCATCAAAATCGAAATCACCCCTGGCATATCGGCTGGTTCATTTTTCTTCAACGGATTATTTGCCAAGGGAGAATTAGCACTCACCGTCCGCAAATTCCCTGTAGCCAGATTTTCCACAAACATCACGCTACTGACGCGACTCTTGTACATTTCCGACTTCACTTGGATTTGAATGCGGCTGTAGGCTGCGTACTGACCATCTGGGGAAACCAGCGATGGGGTGCGATAGAAGCGTACCCCAGCACCTTTGGCTGAACTGACCTGTTCTTGGGTTGTCAATATCCAATTCCACGGAACGGGATGAGGGCTATCAAGCGGGTCAGTTTGCTGTGGTTCGGAGCTAGTAGGATCGGCAGTAGGGACTGCTAGAGCGTAGCGGGACGCCCCTGCGACCTTCGCTTTTTGCGATCGCAGCTTACCGGGTGACGCGCCCTCCTTGACAAGCTTTTTAGCCAAGGCAGATGAGTCAAAGCTGACTATCCCCGAAACCATGAGGAGTATAGCCGCCAGGGTTACCTGGTATGGTTTTGTGGGTCGCCATCCACGAAGCAATGGGTGTTGGAACATTTATAAATCTCTATAAAGCGTTTTTTTGTGTGAGGACGAACACCCAAGCGCTCTTTGAGCTTGTTTATCTTTTATTTATATCAGGCGAAGGATGTTTTAACTTGCAAATTCCATAATCTTTTTAATTTTTTAACTGCTGTTTGCCAAACTAAATACATTGGACATCTCCTTTCAAAGAATGTAGAGACGTTGCATGCAACGAAATACAAGGGTTACAGGTAACGCACCTTTAATTTCTGGAGATGTCTATTCAGGATCGGATGCCAACATCAGCGAATAGAGATAATATCGCAGATGCTAGGTTGGCTTTATTGTTCAAGAGTGTTCGGATGAGGGAAACGAACGTGAAGGAATATTCAGATGAATCAACAGGCTTTGGCCGATTTTTACTGGTTTTGCTATTCAGATTGCTACTTTTGGGAGTAGGAGGCGTAATAGCGGCGCTTTTGGGGGTTGCGATCGCAACTGTGCATCCGGCGGCGACGCCAAATAAGCCTTTGGCAGCAAAATTGCTGCCACTTCCGGGCGATCTGAAAAACCCGCCTACTACCTCCAACAATGGTACTCCCACAGAACAGACCAGTCCTGAGTCTGAAGCGGCGGCTGTTCCTGTTGCACCAAAGCTGACGGCACAACAGAGACAGAGATTGCAAGCGGAACTAAACCAGTTGCAGGCACAGTTGAAGAGTTTGCGCTCTAGCACCACCGCCTTGGAAAGCAGAGTTGGCAGCAGTGCTTCCACCGAACCCCTGGAAACGCGAATCCAAGTTCTCACCCAGCAACTCAAAGCAACTCCCCAACCGCAACAGACTAGAGACGCAGCAGCAGCAGAAGTCGATCGAGTCGCTTCCACCTCCACGTCTCTTATTTCTCCAGATACCCTGACAGCGACACTGCCCAGCGACGCCTTGTTCCAAGACAACGATGCTACTTTGCGTCCAGAGGCACGCCTAATTTTGGACAAGCTGGTCGCCGAATTGCAAAATTACCCAACCGCAACTGTCCGCATTGCTGCCCACACCGATGGCGCTGGAGAAGCAAAGAACAATCGAGTGCTATCTTTTCGGCAAGCTCAAGCGGTTCAGCAGTATCTATCTAGTCTTAAAAACCACTTGTTTGTGGTGGGGTACGGAGAAACTCGCCCTCTTGCTCCCAACGACACTAAGATCAACCTCCAACGCAACCGCAGGTTGGAAATTTCCGTTGAGAGTCCTTAGTGATTAGTCATTTGTTCTTTTTCAATGAACCATGAAAGTAATCTTTTTCGGCACTCCTCAGTTTGCAGTGCCTAGCTTGGAAAACTTGTTAAACCATAACGAGTTTGAGGTTGTGGCAGTTGTCACCCAACCCGATAAGCGTCGGGGTCGCGGTAACGAGCTGATTCCCTCACCAGTGAAAAATGTTGCCTTGGCTCATCAGCTGCCAGTCTGGCAACCCCAGCGGGTTAAAAAAGATACTGAAACGCTCAATCTGCTCAGACAAGCGCAGGCAGATGCGTTTGCAGTTGTAGCCTATGGGCAGATTCTTTCCCAAGAAATTCTGGATATGCCCAAGTTGGGTTGCATCAACGTTCACGGTTCGCTACTGCCCAAGTACCGAGGTGCTGCACCGATTCAGTGGTGTCTCTACAATGGCGAGATGGAAACGGGGATCGCCACGATGCTGATGGATGCTGGGATGGATACGGGTGCGATGCTGCTGAAAGCTCATGTACCCATTCTGCTGATGGACAACAGCGAACAGCTAGCCCAGACTTTATCTGTGTTGGGGGCAGATTTGTTGGTGGAAACGCTGCTGAAGTTGGAAAGCGGGTCGCTTACTCCTATCCCTCAAGATTCGTCCCAAGCTACTTACGCACCGTTGATTAAAAAAGAAGATTACTGGCTTTCTTGGTCGCGATCGGCTTTTGAGTTACACAATCAAGTCAGAGGGTTTTTCCCTGACTGCGTGGCAAGTTTTCGGGGTGCGGCGTTGAAGATCTCCGGTACAGCACCTATTGCACCCGATTTTTGGTCGCAGTTGCCCTCAGAATTGAGAGTGCTGGAGGAAAAATGGTTGGATCTGTCTTCTGGTGCGGCACAACCGGGCGAGGTAGTGGCTATTGTTAAGGGAATTGGCCCGATCGTGCAAACGGTCGCGGGACTTTTGCTACTGCGGAAAGTGCAAGTGGCTGGTAAACGTCCTCAGTCTGGTTTGGAGTTTGCCAACGGGATGCGTTTAGCAGTGGGAGAGGTTTTGGAAAACGGCCATTAGGGTGGGCGTCCATCTACTACGGGTCGGATTTTTCGTAGAAGCGGCAGCGATCGCACGGCCCCTCTGGATTGACAGCACAGCGAATTAGTTCTGAACGAGCATTGAAGTGGCAGTTGGCATCTCCCAGCACCCAGCGTCCCTCGATCAGGCTTCTTTCTGTGGGGCGCGGTGCAGACTGTACGTACAGGGCAATTTTGTGCAACTTGTAGCGCCCTGACTTGAGTTGATAGCGGTGACGGCGTTCTAAAACGGCGTAGGTTTTACCTTCGAGATCGAGATAGTTACCGGGTTGCGGTGTCCAGTCGAGATTCACGTTACCGAGGGACTGACGCGGATGCGTCAGAATCACCTCGGTGGGTAAAGAGTCTGGCTCCATAGCTTCCTCTAGATGTATTGCGGACGACATCTTTTAAGGTATCGCACTCAAAGCCCAGAGCCGAGCTTAGTTGGTTCTTCCCTTGTCAAATATGCGGTCGTAGGGGCACGGCACAATAAAATCTTGGTATGACCGACATATTGATGAGCTGTGCTACTACAAAATGTTTATTTAGCGGTCGTAGGGGCACGGCATAATAAAATCTTGGTATGACCGACATATTGATGATGCCGTGCCCCTACAAAATGTTTATTTAGAACATTAGCAAAATGATATCACCTAATTTACAAGAGATCGAGCATTCCATTCGTGCATTGTCACTTGAAGAACAATTGTGGCTCCTAGAACGTATCGCTAGACAAGTGCGAGAAAGAACACATACAAAAGATAAATTTGCTGATGCGAAATACATGAAGGAACAACTGGCTGCAATGGCTAGAGATCCAAATATCCAATCGGAAATCGCAGCAATTAAAGAAGAGTTTGCCGTTGCTGAAATGGATGGTTTAGAAGGGCTATGAGCATTAAGCGCTCGGAAATCTATTTTGTCAATCTCAACCCAGTGGAAGGAAGGGAACAGGCGGGAAAACGACCCGTTTTAGTTCTATCGATTGATACTATTAACCAATCGCCTCTAGTTGTAACTGTGGTTGTTGGTACTAAAGGTGAGAATATCCCACTGGATTTCCCAACCAATGTGCGTGTCTCTCCAGATGAGAGCGGATTGCCTTTGGAAACGATTTTTCTGTGTTTTCAGATCCGCTCTTTGGATAAAGGGCGGTTTCCCGACGCACCTGCTGGGCAAATATCGGACACAAAAATGCTCGAAGTTGAAGCGGCGGTTCGTTACTGTTTGGGTTTATGATTTTTGTGGCGCGATCGCACTTTTTCCAAAGCGCGATTGCACATCCTCAAATTAAGCATTTCCGTTCTCGATCGAGAAGGGATGCTCGCGTACTCCCAACTGCTTTTTCGTATTTCCCAAGCATGATTTTTTATGCCGAAAATCAACGCTTTTTCTTACCGCTACCAGAACTACCTTTTTTGTCAGATGGCTCAGCTAAATCTGGAAACACCTCCCGCACCGCCGGATGCACCAACTTGTGCTTCTGAACATTCAAACCCTTACCTAACGATGGGTCTAATTCCAGTGCTTTCATGCCACGATGAGCTAGTTTCAGAACATAGGGCAAGGTACTATTATTAAGAGCCTGAGTGGCAGTCCAAGGCACGGCTCCGGGCATATTTGGGACACCGTAATGGACGACTCCTTCGTCGATGTAAACTGGATTGGTGTGAGAGGTGGGATGCAATGTTTCTATACAACCACCTTGGTCTACCGCTACATCCACAATTACAGAACCGGGATACATTTTTTTGACAAAATCTCGCGATACGAGGATAGGGGCTTTCTTTGCGAGTACCAAAACCGCACCGATTAATAAATCCGCGTCTGGAACATTGGCTTCGATCGCAGATGGATTACTGTATAGCAGTTCAACTCTGGAGCCAAAAAGTGTTTCCAGATAAGCTAAACGGTCTACATTCACATCTAAAATTTGGACTCTAGCACCCATACCTATAGCAATCCTAGCGGCTTCCGTACCCACGACGCCACCGCCTAAAATCATTACTTTACCCGGTCTGACTCCAGGAACCCCCCCCAGGAGGACGCCTCGACCTCCTTGCTGTCTCTCCAGAAACCTCGCTCCGAATTGCACGGCTAGGCGTCCGGCGATGATGCTCATTGGGGTGAGGAGGGGGAGTTTACCGTCTGGCAATTCTACAGTTTCGTAGGCTATAGCACTGACTCCAGAATCAATCAGATGCTCCGTCAATGTGCGATCGGCTGCCAAATGCAGATAAGTAAACAGTAACTGCTCTTTCTGGAGAAACTGGTACTCTGGTTTTAGCGGTTCTTTCACCTTAACCACCAGTTCCCTATTCCAGGCTTCTTCTGAAGAAGGCACAATCTTAGCCCCTACCTGGATATAATCTTCATCCGCAAAACCCGCACCAGCACCGGCTGCTGTTTCTACAAACACAGCATGACCCGCTTCGTGCAACACCCGCACGCTACTCGGACTCAACCCTACCCGAAATTCCAGATCCTTCGTTTCTTTGGGAACGCCAATTTCCATTTTTTACCTCAATCTGACCTATACTTCCAGCTTAAGTCGGTTAGCCTTATCCCGGCTTGATGGCAGAGTGTCAATACTGGTTAACCTTCTCTACAATAGAGAAGGTTAAGATTTGTAACTAGGCAACTCTGAGTAACACCTCTGGTTGGCAGCCAATCTGGCCTGGTGGAGAACAATTTGATTCAGAAAGGGTTAAAAAGTTTATGACGCAAGGGTTCCAACCAAAAACGACACAATCGCAACCAACTACCACTCCGAAGTTGGAGGAGCCAAAGTTTGGTTTTAATGAGTATGCAGAACGCTTGAATGGCAGAGCAGCTATGATCGGCTTTGCCCTCACCCTGCTGATTGAATACGTCACGGGTCAAGGTCTGCTATCCTGGCTGGGCCTAAATTAGGGGCTAGAAAAGTCAAAAGTCAAAAGTCAAAAGTCAAAATAAAATAGGGGCAAGCAAAAAAGCATTGATGCAAAAGAGAGAATTGTTCACTTTTGACTTTTGACTTTTGACTTCCCCAGGCGGCTGGGAGATTTAGAATAGTAAGCGTTAACATCAGATTAAAAAGAGGAATAGTACCAATTGTGATGAATGCTGCTTGGGCGCGGTTTTTGAAGTCAGCCTACCGCAGGGAACCGATTACTAGCTTTGTGGTTACCGTTGGGGCGGTCGATGCTGCGATCGGTGGTTTGGGCGAACGCTGGTCTTTATTCACGATCGGAATTGGAGCGGTAGGGATGGCTCTAGCACTCCGTTGGTGGATGATTCACCGTAGCACCGCTGAAGTTCCCTCAGAAGCACCCGAATATTATTTACCCCCTAGCCCGTCTCGACCTCAGATACCTAATTTGAGCGTTTCCAACCGGAAACATCCACCCCGCTAGATGAGTGGGGGAGTGGGTGAGCGGGTGAAGTGACTAATGACTAATGACTAATGA
The DNA here is from genome assembly GCF_023333595.1 of Argonema galeatum A003/A1. Classification (GTDB taxonomy): domain Bacteria; phylum Cyanobacteriota; class Cyanobacteriia; order Cyanobacteriales; family Aerosakkonemataceae; genus Argonema; species Argonema galeatum. The sequence continues at coordinate 40,855 of NZ_JAIQZM010000007.1, read as the reverse complement.
ATACAGCTGTTGCAGGCAAACTGCTTAAGATCGGCGAAGTTGCCGGGTCTACCGGGTTGCCGGTTAAAACTATTCGATATTATGACGATCTCGGCTTACTATCCACAGTTGCGATCCGATCTGACTCAGGCTATCGTTTGTTTAATCTTCAGGTACTCAAAAGACTCGATTTCATCAAACGATCGCAGTCTCTAGGGATGAGTCTAAAAGAGATTCAACTATTTCTAGAAATTCACGATCGGGGTAAATTACCTTGTAGCGAAGTAAAGCAACATTTAGAGGCTAAGATAGAAGCGATCGCCAACCAAATCCAATCTCTAGAAACTCTACGTTCTGAATTGCAAGAATTATTATCTAGTTGGCAAGAACAACCATCAGCCGACTGCCTAGACGAAATCATCTGTCCCAACATTCAATCCGAACTGGATGAAACCTCATAAAGTTAACTCCAAAAAACAAAAATGGAACAACCCGATCCTCTTAAATATTTCTTTTGCCTTTTGCTTTTTGACTTTTAACTTTCTCAGTCAAGGGCAGTCGAATACTACTGCCCAGTATAAACCATTGCCAGTTCCAGTTCTGCCGCCAGTCGGCGTTCCAGTTCCACCTGCGCCAGTCGTCGTTCCAGTTCCACCTTTTCTCAATACTGGAGGATGGCAAAACGTTAAATTGCTCCACGTTCTTAAAGCTCATTGGGGTCCTGTTTATGCCCTTACTTTTAGCCCCGATGGCAAATTTATGGCTAGCGGCGGAACTGATATTGACACCAAAATTAGGTTGTGGAATCCCATCAAGGGCAAAAATATTCGCACAATTAAAGCTCATAGCAACAGAGTACTTAGTCTTGCCATTACACCTGATAATCTAACTATTGCCAGCGGTAGCGAGGACACCACGCTCAATCTTTGGAGTCTCAAAACCGGGCGATTAAGCCGTAGTTTGACACAGGATTTTAGTAATATTTTGTCCCTTGCTATTACGCCAGATGGTCAAACATTAGTCAGCGGCGGTTTGGATGGAATAAAATTAATAGATTTGCGGACGGAACGACTGCTTTACACTCGCGTGCCTTTGTCTCAACCACTTGTTTATACACTGGCGATTAGTCCCGACGGTCAGCTTTTGGCGACTGGCGGTAGGGATAAAGTAGTTCAATTGTGGAACTTAGAGACTAGCCAATTTCTCGGTGCTATATCGGGACATCAGGGTGCTATTACTTCTGTGGCATTTACTCCTGATGGTGAAAACTTAATAAGTAGCAGTTACGATCATACGATTAAAGTATGGAATCTCAGAAAAAAGAGATCTTATACACTTTTAGGACATCAAGATATCGTTAATTCTATAGCTGTTAATCCAGATGGACGCACTTTAGCTAGTGCCGGTAGAGATGGTTTAAAACTTTGGGATTTGCAAACGGGGCAGCTAATCGGCTCAGTTTCCTTAGATACAGATTGGGTGCAAACGGTTGCTTTTAGCCCGGATGGGCAATTGCTGGCGAGTGGCGCGTATGATGGAACTATTAAGATTTGGCAAGGAAATTCTTTTGTCCCTCCCAACTTTAGATAAAAAATTAGGGAGAGAACTAATATTCCCTCCCTTTGCGTTTTTCTTGTTTTCCGTTTCAGACTGTTCTTTGAGTTTCTTGCGTAGCATCTGTTGTTGCTTTTTCAGCTGTCGCTGACGTGCGGAACCGCCTCTGCCTTTGTCGTTTCTGCCTTCTCGACGGGGTGACTCCCACCGTTTGAGTAATCTAGCCATTGTTTTGTTTGGTTTAGCAACTAAATTATATTGTAGTTTAATTGTAGCACATTGTCAAATCTATCAAAATTAGTGCGATCGCGTACTTGACTTTGTGAGAAGTTTGGGGTATATTTGTATAATGGAAATCTGTGCGCTCATATATACTAAGTTTTATTACTAACTCAAGTTGCTAGGTATGAATTAAGCTCAGACTATTGAGCAAATAATAGAGGCGATCGCATGACTCAAACCAGCAATCCAGGTATTCCCTTTGAAGTAGATGGAGAAGTTACCTATCTGAGTCCAAACTCAGCTGAGGGAAAAGCCTTGCAGCGCATTCGAGCGATCGAAGCTGGTGAAGACGTGGAATGGATAACCACTATTCAGGAAGGTGATTTGATAGATACAGAAGCTTTAGACAACTGGTTGACAAAACGTGGCTACCCAATCGAGGTATCAGATTCAAGTACACAATCTGGTGTATAGTCAAGACTTACTAGAACTGCCAGAAGAGTTACAAGAGGAATTCCCACTTTATCAACAACTTCTGACTACAAATCCCCAAAAGCCATCAAGAGTACCCAGCCATAACCTGAAAGGCGATTTGACTGGCTACCGCGCTTTGGATATTGAATGGGAAGGTAACCCTAATGCTTATAGGCTAGTTTACCGAATTAACGAGAAACCAGCGCCTAAACGGGTTCTTATTGTTAGCTTTGCTGAGCATAACCCTGCCTACGATCGGGCCAAAGAGAGGACAGGCAGGGATTAGAAAAATTATTGAGAGAAGCTCGGAATAGTTTACTGTTGAAGGTTTATTCAAAATAAAAGCTAAAACTGAGATAGTGCAAAAGAAAAGGCGCTATGCAGGAAGATTTCGATCGGCCCGAAAAATACGATGTTGTGCTTGGCGGTCAAACGCCACCTCCACCGGGTAGCGCTGTTTTAGGAGGATTAGATGGAGTCAAACAGCGACTGACAAGTGAGGAGATAGAATATCGTATTGAGGCGTTAAAAGAGGCTCTCCAGTATGGGGATGCTGGTTTGGATTTGTTCCTTGAGGTACTGGAAAATGAAACAGAGCAAGTGCGAAATGCAGCCTGTTTATTGTTTGGAAAATCAGAACAACTTTCTTTACTTAAGGAAAGCGTAACTCTTTGGAATAAGTGGAGAGAGCGCTCTATGCCCCTGAACCTTTTTGATATAGACCTGCGCGGGGTTGACCTCAGCGAAGCTAACCTCAGCGGGGCCGATCTTAGGAAGGCTAAGCTCGGTAAAGCTAACCTTCAGGGGGCTGACCTCACTCTGGCTAACCTCCAGGGGGCTGACCTCACTCTGGCTAACCTCCGGGGTGCTGATTTGAGGAGGGCTAAGCTGAGCAAAGCTACCTTTTGGGACGCTGACCTCTCCCTAGCTAAGCTTAGCGAAGCGACGCTATGGGCGGCTGACCTTAGAAGGGCGAAGCTGATCGAAGCTGACCTCACTCTGGCGGATCTCAGCGAAGCTAAGCTTAGCGAAGCTAACTTCACGTTCGCCAACCTTACCGAAGCTGTCCTCTGGAGGGCTAATTTGAGCAGGACTTGCTTCTGGAAGGCAACCCTTTGGAAGACTAAACTTAGCGGGGCTACGTTCCAGGAAACAACTATGCCTGATGGCAAAATACTTGATTAGCGATCGCCCATATTCATAACTTTTGAAATCATGGGAAAGATCGGTAAGATTGAAACAATTTTGCTACTCAAAGCCGCTCCAAAATGAAAGCTAAACCTGGTATAGCAACCGACGAAAGTCGGTTAGGACAAATCCAACTCTTACCTCTTGCCTTCCATCCCGTACTCCGTAACGCTTTTCCCTCTTCTCTCTTCCCTCTTCCCTAGCAATCTTAGCCCCTAGTCCCTAGCTATATAGTGCAAAAAAAAAGTGCCATGCCAGAAAATCCCGAAGGGCCCAAAGAATACGATGCCGTTCTTGGCGGAAAAATCCCATCCTTATTGAGTGGCGCGGTTTTGGGAGGACTAGCAGGAGTCAAGCATCGACTGAAAAGCAAAGTAGCAGAACATCGCATTGGGGCGCTAAAGGAGGCGTCCAACTATGGAAATGCAGGCTTAGAATTGATAATTCAGATGCTAGACGACAAAGCACGGGAAGTGCGGGATGCTGCTTGTTTCCTGTTGAGAAAGTCGGAACAACTGATCCTACTTACTTATGATGTAGCTATTTGGAATAAGTGGAGGGTGCGTTCCATACATCTAGAGGGTTACGATGTAGACCTGAAGGAAGTCAACCTCAGCAAAGCTGACCTCAGCGGAGTTGACTTCAGCGGAGTTAACCTCTGCGGTGCGAACCTCTGCGGCGCGAACCTCTGCGGTGCGAACCTCTGCGGTGCGAACCTTTGCGATGCGAATCTTTGCCAGACCGATCTCAGGGGCGCTAATCTCAGGAAAGCTAACCTCAAGGGGGTTAACTTCAAAGGGGCTGACTTCAGCAAAGCTAATTTCCAAGAAGCTGACCTCAGTGGGGCTGACCTGAGAGGGTTTAACCTTAGTTACCTTAATTTCAGATGGGGGAAACTCAACCGGGCGAACCTCTGCGGTGCTGACTTACACTGGGCGAACTTCTTTCAAGCAAGCTGCAAGGGGATTAATCTCAGCGAGGCTAATCTCTACACGGCTAATTTCAGGGAGGCGAACCTGAGCGAGGCGAACTTGAGTGAGGCGAACTTAAGGATAGCTAATCTGGAAAAGACGTACCTGAGCGATGCTAACTTCAGTGGGGCTAACGTCAGCGGGGCTAATTTCAGAGAAGCAAATGTCAGTGGGGCTAACTTTATGGGGGCTGACCTGAATAACACGGATCTCAGTGACGCTTTCCTATACAGGGCTAACTTCAAAGGGGTTGACCTCAGCGACGCTTTTCTATATAGGACTAACCTGGAAGAGGCTGACTTCCAAGGTGCAATTATGCCTAATTGCAGAATACAGGAATAGACATCTCCTTTCAAAGAATGTAGAGACGTTGCATGCAACGTCTCTACAAGGGTTCAAGGGTTAGCACCTTTAATTTCTGGAGAGGTCTAATAGCGATCGCGATTTCCCACAACAGCAATTCTTTTGCACAGATGCTCTCTTCAACGCTCCGACGAAGTAAAATTTAAACCTGGTATAGTGCAAAAGAAAAAGTGCCATGCCAGAGAATCCTTCTGAGCCCAGACACTACGATGTTGTGCTTGGTGGTAAAACTCCACCTCCCTTGACTGGTGCGGTTTTGGGAGGGTTAGCAGGAGTCAAGCAGCGACTGCGGAGTACAGTAGCAGAACATCGAATTGCAGCGCTAATGGAAGCACCCCATTATGGGGAAGCAGGTTTGGATTTGATAATTCAGGCATTGGATGATAAAGCAGAGCAAGTGCGGGATACTGCTTGCATACTATTGCAGGGAAAATTAGCAAAACTCACCCTACTTAAAAAGGATGTTGCTACTTGGAATAAGTGGAGGGCGCATTCTATCCGCTTGGAGGAGGGTATTAATGTAGACCTTAGCGCAGTGAACCTGAGCGGGTTTAACCTGAGCGGGTTTAACTTCAGCAGTGCTAATCTGATGGGAGCAAACCTCAGCGGTGCTAACCTGAGAGGGGCCGATCTCAAGGGTGCTAACCTGAGCGAGGCTAACCTCAGTGGGGCCGATCTCACGCAGACTAACCTGACTTTCGCTGGCTTCTGGAACGCTGACCTCAGACAGGCTAACCTCACAGAAGCTAACCTCACACAGGCGGATCTCCGGCGGGCTAACCTGGGCGGTGCAATTATGGCTGATGGCACAGTACATGATGAATAGCGATCGCACACACTACACCTCCCCAAACCATAAAATTAATCAAATAGCTTAAATCACAGGGGCAGTAGGGTTGTGAAATCGTCCTCAAAAGGTATTTACAAAGTCCAAAATCAGACAAAAAACAAAGAATTTTTACTTAAAAACAAGGATATAGCTTACCCGTTACTGGAAATCAACAAACTGTTATCGGTCGCTGCATCTAAAGGTACTTACCATGTATCGCCGGAAAAGCAACCACTACCGGGATGTCCCAGGATACCGCCGTCGCTACAGTTGCGGGTATATCAGCAACAAGCGATCGCAAGTTGGTTTGCCAATAAGGGAAGAGGTACGCTGAAAATGGCGACTGGTAGTGGTAAGACGATTACCGCATTGGCGATCGCAACTGAACTCTACAATAAAATTGGCTTGCAAGTCTTGCTGGTAGTTTGTCCCTACCGTCATTTAGTCACCCAGTGGGGGCGAGAATGCGAAAAATTTGGCATAGAGCCAATCTTAGCATTTGAGAAGCGGGACAGCTGGCAAACTCGACTTTCCACACAACTATATAATGTGCGTTCTGGCAACGATCCTTTTCTCGCCGTTATCACTACCAATTCCACTCTCATAAGTGAAGGTTTGCAGTCGCAGCTAAAGTATTTCCCCGAAAAAACTCTAATTATAGGAGACGAAGCCCATAATTTGGGCGCACCTCGCTTGGAAGAAAGTTTGCCTCGCAATGTGGGGTTGCGATTGGCTTTATCTGCAACGCCAGAAAGGTATTTTGATGAAGATGGCACCCAATCGTTATTTGATTATTTTGGCCCGGTTTTGCAACCGGAATTCACTCTCAGAGATGCGATTCAACAGGGTGCGTTGGTGCATTATCTGTACTATCCAATTTTGGTGGAACTGACGGAATCGGAAAGCCACACCTATATTAAATTAACGAAAAGTATTGGGAGAGCGCTACTATATCGCCAACGAGAAGGACAAGCAGATAGAATATCCGATGAAGAGAATCAAGATTTAAAGCCATTGTTGATGCAAAGAGCGCGTTTAATTGGGGCTGCTGCTAATAAATTAAAGGCTTTGCGCGATTTAATGTTTACTCGCTTGGATAGTAGTCACACTTTATTTTATTGCGGTGATGGTTCGGTGGAAAGCACGCACCAACTCAAGGCGGTAACTAAGATTTTGGGAACTGAATTGGGTTATCGGGTAAACACTTACACCGCTAAGACTTCTTTGGATGAAAGAGAGGATTTGCGGCGTCAATTTGAGACGGGTGAATTGCAAGGTTTGGTGGCAATTCGCTGTTTGGATGAAGGGGTAGATATTCCGGCAATTAAAACAGCCGTAATTTTGGCGAGTAGCGGTAATCCCCGTCAGTTTATTCAGCGCCGGGGACGAATTTTGCGCCCTCATCCGGGTAAGGAACGGGCTACTTTATTTGATGCGATCGTACTCCCTCCAGAACTCGACAGAGAAACTTTGGAAGTCGAACGCAATCTGCTGCGAAAGGAGTTGCGGCGATTGGTGGAATTTGCCGATTTAGCAGACAATGCGGGGGAAGCGCGGATGAAGTTGTTGAGTCTACAAAAACGTTATGGTTTGTTGGATATTTAGTGGGGAGGGGAATATTTTCTGATTAAGAAAGGGGTGGGGATAGTTGACAAGGGGGGAATTTTGGGGTATTATTTTTTTATAATGGTAATCTGTCTATTTTTCATAAAATATCAATATTCCCATTATTAAGGAAAGGATAAGGTATAGCAACCGCCAAGGCGCTTAAGGCATTCTGAATTCCTGAAACCCTTGATTATAAACACTTCTTTCCCTAGTCCCTAGCCCCTAGCCCCTAGTCCCTAGCTATACATGAATAAAATTTCACCAAGACAAGCTTTAAATAAAGCATTTTTGAAAGTTAAACCTAACAGAAATGATATTGAACTGTTTAAAACTAATCTAATAACTCTAATCAGCCAAATTAATGAAGCTGAATCAGAAGAATTTCATAAAAATCTGATTGCGGATTTCTTAAAAAATACGTATTACAGTTCTAATTATTTTATTAATACTAAAGGACGTAACGATCTCGTTATTCATCATGGTAAAGACGCTCAAACCAGCGTTGGCGTAATTTTGGAAGCGAAAAAGCCAACCAATAAAAGCGAAATGCTGAAAGTTGATCGTTTAAATACTAAAGCATTTCAGGAATTAGTTTTATATTTTTTGCGCGATCGCTTGACTCATAACAATCTAGAAATCAAATATTTAATCGCCACTAATATATATGAATGGTTTATTTTTGATGCCAGTAGTTTTGAAAAAGCATTTATTGAAAATAAAACTCTTATTAAGCAATTTAATGATTTTCAAGCCGGAAGATTATCCAGCAAAAAAACAGATTTTTTCTATCAAGAAATTGCTCAACCAGCCATTGCTGCCATTGAGTCATCAATCATTTTTACCCATTTCGATCTGCGAGAATATGGAGCAATTTTAAATAATTCAGAAAACCTCAATGAGCATCAACTAATTTCACTATTTAAACTACTTTCACCAGAACATTTATTAAAATTACCCTTTGCTAACGATAGCAATAGTCTTGACAAAGGATTCTATAACGAATTATTACATATTATTGGTTTAACGGAAACTAAACAAGGCAGTAAAAAACTGATTGAGCGCCAAAAACCAGGATCGAGAAATCCAGGTTCTTTAATTGAAAATGCGATCATCCAACTTGATAGTTTAGATAAAATTTCTCGCCTATTAAATCCAGAACAATTTGGGGAAACTGACGAAGAAAGACTGTTTAATGTTGGGTTGGAATTATCAATCACTTGGATGAATCGTATTCTATTTCTAAAATTATTGGAAGCCCAATTAATTCAATACAACAAAAATGATCGGTCTTGGGGATTTCTAGATTTAAGTAAAATCAAAGATTACGATGATTTAAATAGCCTATTTTTCAGCGTATTGGCTCGCAAAGCAGCGGAAAGAGACGCTAATATCCAAAAAATATTTAGCCATGTTCCTTATTTAAACAGTTCCCTATTTGAACCAACAGATATTGAACAAGTCACGATTTTTATCAGTAACCTCAGAGATGAAAAATTACCGATTTTTTCCTCTACTATCTTGAAAGATAGCAACGGAAAAAAGCGCACCGGAGACATCAATGCTCTAGAATATTTATTTGAATTTCTCAATGCTTATGATTTCAGTAGCGAAGGTTCGGAAGATATTCAGGAAGAAAACAAAAGATTAATTAATGCTTCTGTTCTAGGCTTGATTTTTGAGAAAATTAACGGATATAAAGATGGTTCTTTCTTTACTCCGGGTTTCATTACCATGTATATGTGTCGCGAAACTATTCGCCGAGCAGTTGTACAGAAATTTAATGAGCTTAAAGGCTGGAATTGCCAAGATATTAATCAATTGTATGAAAAGATCGAGGATAAAAAAGAGGCAAATCAAATTATCAATAGTTTAAAAATATGTGACCCTGCTGTAGGTTCGGGACATTTTTTAGTTTCGGCTCTTAATGAAATTCTTGCGATTAAAAGCGAACTTAAAATTTTACTGGATAGACAAGGTAAAACTTTAAGAGATTATCAAATAGAGGTGGTGAATGATGAGTTAGTTGTCACTGATGATGATGGCTTGTTGTTTGAATATAATCCCAAAAGTAAGGAAAGTCAACGGATACAAGAAACTCTCTTTCACGAAAAGCAGATGATTATTGAAGAGTGTTTATTTGGGGTTGATATTAATCCTAATTCCGTAAAAATATGTCGGTTGCGTTTGTGGATTGAACTTTTGAAAAATGCTTATTATAAAGCTGACAGTAATTTCATGGAGTTAGAAACTTTACCGAATATTGATATTAACATTAAATGCGGTAATTCTTTGATTAGTCGGTTTTCATTGGATGCTGATTTGCGACAAGCTTTAAAGAAAAAGCAATATAGTATCGATAATTATCGCGATGCTGTACAAACTTACCGCCATGCTGAAAATAAGGAGCAGAAGCGGGAGATGGAAAGACTGATTAATGATATTAAGGGTAATTTGAGGATAACGCTACAAGGAATTGATCCAAATAAAAGTAAATTAAGAAACTTAGAGGGTGAGCTTTATAATTTGGAAAATCAAACTTTATTATTTGAGGAAACTAAAGCCGATCAAAAGAAACGGGAACAAAGAATTTCTAAGTTAAATAATGAGATTGATAAGTTAAAAGTTGAGATTGAGGATATTGAAAGCGGTAAGATTTATGAGAATGCTTTGGAATGGCGTTTTGAATTTCCTGAAGTGTTGAACGATCGGGGGGATTTTGTGGGTTTTGATGTGGTGATTGGAAATCCTCCTTATATTAGACAGGAAGAAATTAAGGAATTTAAACCAAGTTTGCAACAAACCTATAAATGCTATACAGGAATTGCTGATTTATTTGTATATTTTTATGAGCTAAGTTTGAAATTATTAAAGCCAAAGGGTTATTTAACTTATATCTCTTCTAATAAATATTTTAGAGCGGGTTATGGTGAAAAGTTACGTCAACTGTTGACGGAGAAAACAACGATTTACAATTTAATTGATTTTGGTGATTTCCCTGTCTTTGAAGAGGCGATCGCTTATCCTAGTATTATCGCTTTAAGTAAATTCCCATCTGACACAAACCAAGTACAGGCTTTGTCATGGGATGCAACGAAACACCAAAATATTGCCCAATTTGCAACGGTATTACATCAGGAAGGTTTGAGCATTTCACAAGAAAATTTAAAATCTGACGGGTGGAGGTTAGAATCTTCGCAAATTTTAGATTTATTAGCAAAAATCAGAAACGCTGGAACACCGCTAGAAGAGTATGTAAACGGTAGATTTTATTATGGTATTAAAACAGGATTTAATGAAGCTTTTGTTGTAGATCTCGCTACCCGCGATCGATTGATTAACGAGCATCCTTCCTCTGCTGAGGTGTTAAAGCCTTTTTTACGGGGTCGAGATGTTAAGCGTTGGTGTGTTGAATATCAAGATTTATGGCTAATTTTCACTAGGAGAGGAATTGATATTAAAAAATATCCAGCAATTGAGAATTATTTGAGTCAATATAAAAAAGAACTTACACCTGGTACGGGTAGAAAAGCAGGTACTTATCAATGGTATGAAATTCAGGATAATATTGCTTACTGGCAAGAATTTGAGCAACCTAAAATTATTATTCCTGCAATTACTAATAATGTTGAATATGCTCCTGACTTTTCAGGATATTATAGCAACGATAAAACCTCTATTTGTATTTCCCAAAATCTCAATTATACTTTAGGAATTCTTAACTCATCTTTAATGTGGTGGTTTATTCAACAAATAGCCGCATCTAAACAGGGGGGGTTTTTTGAATTTAAACCGATGTATGTTTCTCAAATACCCATCGCCAAAAGCACAGAAACACATCAGAAATTATTACAACAAATAGTTAACCAAATCCTCACTACTAAAAAATCTAACCCCCAAGCAGACATAACCGCATTAGAAACCGAAATAGATCGACTGGTTTATCAACTTTACGGATTAACTGAAGAGGAAATTAAAATTGTAGAAGGGAAAAACTAGGATTAAAATTTCATAAAAGTAGTTCGACTTTTTCCTATTGAGTTGTAGGGTGCGTCAGACATTAGATGTAAACGATCGCATCAGGGTTTAAGTGTCTGACACACCCTACTAATTGAGCTTTTTTTCTACATAAAGGCGATCGCTCTTTTATTTTTAGCAACTTAATTAATTCAGCAATTGTTCAGATATTTTTGGAAATCTTCTCCTGCTTCCCTAATATCTGCATCCTCATGCTGCAACGCTCGTTTAACCAGCTTTTCAGTTAGGTTTTTATCAATATTAATATACAGTTCTAACAACCGCCTGTACTCTTCATCCGTCCCATCAGCTAACAACCCTTCGGCACTGTTTTCGATATTAACCAATAACCAGGTTTTTGGCAGAGAAAGAATTGCTTCTCTGCACAGTTCGATATCCGAATGAGAGACGCTTGCTAGATCCACTAACTCATCCAATAAACTCTGACGTTCTGGCAAAGTGAGGTAAAAGAACAAGCGCAATGCCGTTCCTCTTTCTCTAGGATTTTGTAATCCTTTTTGGAGAATTGCTACCCTGTCCGTACAACTATTGAAAAACTCTTTACGACTCTCAATATAGGCAAATTCTTTGGCGACAACTGACTGCCACAAATCAATATTGTTTACAGTTTGCTGCTGACTTAACATCGTTTCTCCTTTTTTGTTTTGTATTTTATCTTAGCTCTTTCTTACCAACGTAAATCCACCCACTAGCAATAAATCTATCGATAAATTCTGTGAATAACATTTCTCGACTAGGGTAGATAGTATGATGAGTTGGCGAATGGGAACCGCCAACATCTCTACCATCAGCGACTACATCAAGACCTTCAGGTAATAAAGTATTTCGATCTAGTTTATGATAGTGTCCTGTTAAAGGCGCATACTCAATATTCCCAAAAGTCGATGCACCCGTTGGGGGTTGTGTTGGTTTGACCCCATCGCTTTCAACGGCAATATCCTTACCTGGACGAGGTGAACGAGGCTGTTTTTGGTTGCCAAATGCGTATAGCGTTGTCAGCACCACAACTCGTTTGAATCCATTAACAGATTCTAATGGTTCTATTGCTTCACCGTTTGTATTGTTATCGATCGGCACTGGTCTTTAACGAAAAAAAATTTCTTTCATCATAACATTTCTCAGAAACCCGGTTTCTCAACTCTCGGCGATCGAAGACGAGGAAAAAGAAACCGGGTTTCTGCGAGAATTTTTGTCTCCTAACAGAGATGGTATGAAGAAACCCGGTTTCTCAACTTCATGGTTGTTACTAGGGGGAGGGAATTACCTGAATTAACCCAGTTTGGAAAGCATTATCGTAAGTGATAATAGGCAAGTTTTCTAGTTCTGCCTGAGCCATCAGCATCCGATCGAACGGATCTCGATGCGAAATAGGCAAGTTTCCTGCTCTCAATGCGTGAGCGTTGGTGATAGTTAGCTCGTTAAACTTCGCTTTCTGTAATGTGTACTGATAATTATCAACCAAAGGTTTAGCTTCAGGTAGTTTGCCGATCCGGTATTTGGTAGCAATTTCCCAAGCAGAGGCACTGCTAACCAAAATGCGATGGTTGGGGTTGCGAATGATGTCTCGGCACTCTTGATTAAGTTTCGGGTCATTAAAAAGCCACCAGAGCAGAATATGAGTGTCAAGCAGGTAGCTCATTCCCATTGCTGAAGTTCCTCTTCTGGTAGAGGTTCAAAAAATGCCTCTCCCAGTTGTCCTATGAGTAGTCCAGGGGTACGAGGTTGGGTGTCTTCTTGATTTAAACCTAAACGGAAGTCGTGAATTAAATCATAAATTTCTGTAAGCTTCTCTTCTGGTATATCTTTTAGTTCTTGTATAATTTTCTGGATTAACATAAATCCTCCAGGGTTGAATTGTTCATGCAGCAATTTTTTTATTTTATAGAAAATGATATTGCTTTCCACTATTATCATAGCATAATCCAGAACTGAGGAAAAAGAAACCGGGTTTCTGCGAGAATTTTTGTCTCCTAACAGAGATGGTATGAAGAAACCCGGTTTCTCAACTCTCGGCGATCGCTATTTTATTTTATAGAAAGCGATCGCTATTTAGATAACCCATTCAGGCGATCGCAAACATAGCAGGCGTACTAGAGATTGGCGATGACACCAAAAGCGATTATAATTGAAGATCGCGCATAACAACGCCTTGAAACACGCCCCTTCTTCCCCTAGTCCCGTTCGGCTGAGCGCTCACGTCGAAGCCTAGCCCCTTTGCCCCCTCCCCTAGTCCCTAGCTAGTGCTACACTCTACGCACTTACGTTCTAAGATCGATCGAATAAGCACAAATTTTCAGGGTAGGGACGCGATGAGTGAGGAAATCAGCCTAAGTTACGTACAAGAGCCTCTAGCGACGGCTCCACCAGAAGTACGGCAAATTATTGAGCGGGTGAGACAAGCTGAGAAAGATAAGCTTTATATGTCAAAACCCAAAGGCATTAACGACGACATTCTCGCAATTATAAAGGAATGCGTCAAATGAAGTTAATTTCTCTCAAAATTTGTAACTTTCGCTGCTTTTATGGGAAAATGCCAGAAATTTTACTTTCTGGGGAAGAACAGCGAAACACGACGATTATTCACGGTAACAACGGATCCGGAAAAACGACGTTGTTGAATGCGTTTACGTGGGTGCTGTATGAGAAGTTTACAGCGGCTTTTGCTTCGGAAGAACGGTTGGTGAATAAAAGAGCGATCGCAGAAGCAAAACCGGGAGAATCTGTAGAATGTTGGGTAGAAATTGTTTGGGAACACGACGACAAACGCTATCGCGCTAAACGAGAATGTCGCGCCTACAAAGGCGAAACCATCGAACAAGGCGAAAGTAAACTGTATATGCAGATAGCTGGAGACGATGGGAGATGGAACCTTCCACAACAGCTTCCCGAAGATATAATTGGGCGAATTTTACCGGAAAGTTTGCATCAGTATTTCTTCTTTGACGGAGAGAGGATCGAGAGAATTGTGCGTTCTGACAATAAACTAGAAATTGCAGAAGCAACGAAAACGATGCTGGGAATGAAGGTATTAAATCGTTCCATTGAGCATCTGGGAAACGCGAAAAAAGCCTTGGAAGAAGAGTTAAAATCAATTGGCAATACGGAAACGCGCCAAATATTAAAGCAGAAAGAACAAAAAGAGAAAGAGACTGAGAAATTAACTAATCGCCAAACTGAGATTAGCCAGGAGTTATCGCACCAAGAAACGCTCAAAAAAGAAACCAGCAACCGTTTTCGGGATGTTAGCGGTGCCAAAGATTTAGAAGAGAGACGCAAAGAGTTAGAAACTCAAAAAACCACAAACATAGACAGACTAAAACAAAGTAAAGAAGCGTTGCAACGAGCTATTTCAATCAGAGGTTACGCAGTTTTCCTACCAGAAGTAATCGCTGACTTTCGTGCGATCGTAAATGATTTGAAACAGAGAGGTGAGTTAAGTGGTGGAATTTCACAGGAATTTGTTAATGAATTACTGAATTCCAAACGCTGTATTTGTGGTACAGAGTTACACGAGGGAAATCACTTTCACGAAAATGTCAGCAATTGGTTAGATAAAGCTAGCATAGCTGCTGTGGAAGAAACGACTATCCGCACGATCGCACAGGTGGATGAAATTGATAAACAAACGCCGAAATTTTGGGAGGATATTGACAAAGAACAAGCTAATATAAATCAGTTTAGGCAAGAAATTTCCCGCCTTGAGACGCAGCTAGATAATATTAGCGAAGAGTTGAGAAAAAATCCGGCAGAAGAGATTCGCAACTTGCAAAAACGAGTGGATGAAATTGAAGGTAAAATCCGAGAGTTAACTTTAGAAGAGGGAGAGAATAAGCAGAAGATTGCGGATTTAAAAATTGAGATTGAAAATCTCGGTAAGCAAATCGCCAAACAGGAATTGAATGAGGCGAAGCAAGCGCTTGCACAGCGACGCATTGCCGTTAGTCAGGATGCGATCGAACGTTTAACGGATTTTAGATATCGTTTAGATAAGCATTTTCGGGTGCAATTGGAAAAGCGGGTTCAGGAGATTTTCAGTTCAATTTCATTTAAAAATTACCTGCCAAAACTCACCGATAAATATGAGTTAACGCTAGTAGAAAATACGGCAGGTAGAGAAGCACCAGTCGCCGCCTCAACGGGAGAAAACCAAATTCTCAGTCTATCATTTATCGGTGGCATCATTGACAGAGTGCGAGAGTGGAGTAAAGACGAATTGATGGTGCCAGATAGCAGCACATTTCCAATTGTGATGGATTCGCCGTTTGGCAGTTTGGATGAAATTTATCGCAGGCAAATTGCTAATATTATTCCCAAATTGGCGAATCAATTGGTGGTTTTAGTCACTAAAACGCAGTGGCGGGGTGAGGTAGAAAAGGAAATGACTAATCGTATTGGTAAGGAGTATGTGCTGACTTATTACTCTTCTAAACCAGATTGCGAAGAAGATACAATTGAGTTGGATGGTGTTCCCTATTCCTTGGTGCGGCAAAGTCCGAATGAGTATGAATATACGGAAGTTACAGAGGTGGAGTATGAGTTTTAGTTTATCGCCAATGTTGCATAATTTGGTAACTGATACCTGGGTGAAAGCAAGTTGGGAAGAGTTTCTAGAATTAGAGGATCATCCTGATTATGTAGATGCCAGATTTTATTACGATCGCAGTTACATGAGGATTGAAATGGCAGCACTTGGTTTTCGTCATGGGCATCAGAATTCGATTATTGCCAATGTGGTTCTTCTTTTTGCAAGTCTTAGGAACATAGAAATTGTTGAGTTGACTGGGGCACAAGCGGTTATTATACGAACGGGCAGGAGTGCAATAATATTGGGTGAATGATGCGAATACAGGAAGGGTAATTGTTTTTGCTATTGCTGAGGGAAGAAGTGGTGAAATTCAGGAATCGCAAGTATTACCGGGGTTGGCGTTATCTTTAGTTGAGGAGGCATTGCAACGCCGACAAACAGAAAATGATGGGGCAATTACTCGCTGGTTGCTGCAAACTTTTAGTCAAGACTGAGAGTGAATATGTCACGAGATTTATGCTATACTAAGTAGGTTGGCATAATTAAACGTAAAACTGCCGGGATTAGAAACCCGGTTTCTTGGAGAAACCGGGTTTCTGGGTGTTCAGTTTATTTACGCCCACCTACTAAGTAGGTAATTAATAGGAGGAAAATAACATGGCTGAATTAATTGTAAAAAGCACAGAACTAGATAGGGCAGCAGAAATGATTAAGGATGCGCTCGCTAAAAGAATTGCCCTTTTGGAACATAGCAGGGAACGCTATCGAAAAAAGTTGGAGCAGTTTGAAAAGAAATACAATATTACCTCGGATCGGTTTATCAATGAATGGGCTGCTGAAGATTTGGAAGGGAAAGATATGGAGTACGTAGAATGGGCTGGTGAATACCATTTTTTCTTGTCTGTAGAGGAGGATTTGAATATACTGAAGAGTTTAGAGTATGTCACTCAATGAGTATGTCGAGTCACTGCAAATAGTAATTCAGAGATTAGATGATTTTGGCTTAGCTGAGTCGATAGAATTCAACTCCGAATTCAAAGAATAAAATAAGTTATATTTTTCTGCCAAAGTCGTTCTCATCGATCGATCTGAACTTTATCTGAGGGAGTATGTCAATGGCAACTATAGAATTGAGAAAATTGACTACTCCTATAATAGCTGGCTTGGGTTAAAGTGAACAAGGAGTAAATTTAAAATGAGTGCAAGTAAAATCAGAATTGCTAAAGATAAAGCGGATTGGGTAAAAACTTTAACTATCTCCAAGGAAACAACTGGGCCTTTTCAAACTTATGCTGATGTGATGGTATTTGCAGCAGCATTGGGTGCAAAGCGGAAAAAGCGATCGCCTCTGGGTGAAATCTCCAAAAGAGATCCCCTACCAATAGGAATAGAAATTTTTATATCAAGGGGATATGATGCGGTAATTAAGTTGTTAGCGATAGCAGAAACTAAAAGTACACAAATCCTTTCCCCTACAGATGAAAATTCAGAGGAACAACGCATCCATATTTTTGAAGAATATGCCAATGGAGGACTAGAGATTTTGCAAGATGAATTACGAGGAACAGTAAACTATTCAGAAACACTTCTGTTACTCCTAATTTCTGAAAAAGGGAAGCGAGAGGAAAGAGAAGGCGAGTTCGATCTCACCAGATTCCTGTCTTGAGTTAGATTAAAATATATATTTTTAACCACAGATATCCACAACACACCCTCACCCTGAAGGGTGGGGCTACACAAACAAAGCCTGCCTACGCAGGCTAAATAAAGACCGCCTACGCGGTCTTTGTTCGTATAGCCGCGCCTTTAGGCGTTAGGCTAATTAATTCAAAACTGGCGGCAATCCCACTTCTTTCGGTGCAACAAATTTCCCATTAAATCCTACTGCTTTATCTTCAAAAGTTCTCGCTTCAGCAAGATCCCGACGCAAATCCGCACGTTCCAAATCATCATGAACTCCCCCCAAAATATACACTATTAATTTCGTCGCCAAATCTCTTCCCGCAACTAGAATCCGCTTCTTATTCGGGTCATACAAAACTCCATACCAAAGCGACTCTGGATACTCCATATTACTAAACCCATCATCAGTATCGAACTTGCGAAGTTTATCGAAAACAGTTTTCAGCGACAACTTTTTCCGAAATACCACAATTCCCAAAGCTTGCGCTAAAGCAACTTGTCCCACCGGACGGAAAAGTATATTCCCTTCCCCCCCATCTTTCTCAAAACTGAAGCGGCGCAATTGGGGGGTTTCCTCACCCGATTCCAATCTCTGCAAACTCGGTAAATTGGCTAAATAATCGAATAATTTATGAAATTCTGCCAACCCTTCTTCCAGTTCCTCATCATCGGGACGCATGGGAATTAAACCCTTATCTTGCGATGGTTTCCAGTGAGGAAATTTTTGCCCCAAATACCGTTCCGACATCTCTGTCAGCGCTTGCAAAGTTGTTAAAACTGTTGCTTTTGATGCGACGGTCGCACTATCCCAATTCACTCGAGGACTGCGATTTTCTTTATCTTTGAATAGGGGATGAGTGACGGCAAGTTTTCTAGCAATAATTGCAAAACCGTTATTTTCATCTAGTTGTGCTAACTGTCCTTTTGTTAAAGGTGCCGCCATCAAGTTGACGTGAACAAAAATAGACCTGACTCGCCTTCTTGCTTCTTCGCGGGTTTCCCCTGGAACGATGGCGGAAATAAATTCAATGCCTATCTTTTCTTTGGCTAAGTTTTGCAAATAAGCAGGGTCTACTTGGTATTCCTCTCTGAGGTCATCAACTGTAATTACCCCGCCTGTAGGTTTCTTCTCCTTTTTATATCGCTGGAGTTTCCCGGTTTGAATTAACTCCATTAATCCCTGTACTCCCATGAGGCGATGTTGACCGTCTAAAGCAAAAATAGTCACATCTTCGGAAACGTTCAATAAACCAACTTTTGCATCTTTATCTAATGGCATAAAATCAGCTGCAGATTTAATTGCCTTTCCCTCTTCTCCCCATTCGTCAGCTTTGGGGTTATCTACCCAAGGTTGATTTATTACTACTAAAACTGGTGGGAATTTGTGATGTTTTCGCGCTGCTAAATACTGCGCTAACGGTGCTTGACGCGACCAATCTAAGGGACGTTGTTGAATTTCTTCTATGGTTTCGGCGTCAATTTCAATATTTTGGGTGTCCGAATTGAATTTGGGACGGAAAAGCGGTAGGCGCGAGGCGAAGCGAACTCGACTGGCAAACCATTCGAGGGTGACTGAACCGATATAAGCTTCGCTACCACCCATTTCGATTTTTTGGACTAAAATTTGGTCGTTTCGGCTGAGAAATCGGTCTAAAAGGAGAGCTAGTGCTTGTTTTTCTTGGTTTTCTCTGTCCAGGATTTGACTCGCGAGGTCTGTGGCGGGATTGCTGGGAATATTCATAGTTGGGGACTGGGTATTTCTCTTCCCAATGTTGGGGGGTAGGAATGGCTAGTTTTTAAAGATTAGCGGCAAATAAAAATTTAGTCAACATTATTTTTTAAAAATAAGTAGATGTGTAATAATCAAGTTAAAGGATGTTCATATCTTATATACACATAATTTTTTGTTTGTCAAGTCAAGTAATAAAATTTTATGGAGGCTACCTATGACCCAGACACCCAGTGCCAACGGCAATTCCAGCAGATTAGACCGCATAGAAGCAATTTTAGAACGCACGGTAACAGACAGAGAGGTTGACAGACAGGAAATTAACGAATTACGATCGGCCCTGACACAATTAACCACGCAAACGGTAACGGATAGAGAGGCTGATAGACAGCAGACAAACGAATTACGATCGGCCCTGACACAATTAACCACGCAAACGGTAGCGGATAGAGAGGCTGATAGACAGCAGACAAACGAATTGCGTGAAGCTTTGACACAGCTAACCAGGCGGGTGAATAACTTTGTCGAAAGAATGGAGAGATATCGGGAGCAAAACGATGCCAATTACTCTGAATTACTGCGGGGACAAGCAAGCATAATCGAGGTAATTAGACAACTTACTTTGGGACAAGCACAATTGCAACAGACTGTAGTGCGAATAGAAGAAACTCAAGCATCTCTAGCAGCAGCGCAAGAGAGACAAGAACGGATTTTAGATTATTTGATACTGCGAAGCGAGTAATAGTCAGGTTGCTAGTTACGATCGATCCCCCCTAACCCCCCTTAAAAAAGGGGGAACCGGAGTTCAAAGTCCTCCTTAAAAAAGGGGGAACCGGAACTCAAAGTCCCCGACAACCAATTTTTCTACAAAAACAGCCCTACAAATTTATGTAATTTTTGGAGATATAACTATGACAGAAATACCCGATTATAATGCTATGTATAAATCGATCGAAGAGATGGAATCCAATCTAAAACGGATCGTAGAGAGGATGATGCCAACGCCGAACGGCCACTTTTATTCCGACATATACGAAGTAGATTTAAGTCAATTATCACTGAATGAATTGCTCGATCGATTTTCTGAAATAAACGCACGACTTGCTGTGTCACAAGACAAAATTAGACAAAAAGAAGATGGCGAAAATGCTTAACATTTCAACTCCAAATTTTGAATATGTGTTACCAGTAATTCGGGGAATTCAGTCAGGACGCGAATACTATGTTTCTATGTGTCCGGTGCGACTTCTGCCGAAACTTTTCCCTTTGGATGATGAGGAAATACTGCCAGAAATGAGGGGAAAGCGGACGTTAAATCGCCAACGAGTGCCAGTAATTGCTAAATATATTTTGGATAATCCTAAAAGCTATATTTTTTCGGCGATTACGGCATCTATTGATGCAGATATTACTTTTGAACCGATCGGCCCCGATAAGGAAGGAAGGAAAATTGGCCGATTGCGTGTGCCGATGGATGGAAGGTTTATAATTAATGATGGACAACATCGACGGGCGGCGTTAGAAATGGCGCTGAAGGATAATCCCGAATTGGGATATGAGACGATCGCACTTATTCTATTTTTGGATATTGGTTTGGAACGATCGCAACAAATCTTCTCCGATCTCAACCGTTACTCAGTCCATCCCGATTCATCCTTGAATATTTTATACGATTATCGGGACAAATACGCTAATCTGGTGAGGGCGGTTGTGAAGCAAGTCGAGGTTTTCCGAAATCTGACAGATTGCGATCGTAATATACTCCCCACCCGTTCCGGTAAACTATTCACCCTCAATAGCATATATAATGCTACTCTTGCCCTTTTAGTTAATCATCGGGATGGGGAATTGGAGAGTGCGATCGAAATTGCCGTCCGTTTCTGGAATACAGTCAGCAGCTATATTCCAGACTGGGAACAAGTTTTACGCAAAAAGGTAGACGCCGGGGAGATGCGGCGGGACTACATTCACTCTCACCCCACCACCCTTGCAGCTTTAGGCGCAACAGGCGCAACTCTCCTCTCCCTTTATCCTGAGAATTGGTCAGAAAATCTCGAAGGATTAGCGCAAATTGACTGGTCAAAGTCTAATCTAGATTGGGAAAGGGGTATTTTGTCTAAAGGTGGGATATCTGGGTCACGTACCAGTGTTAGTCTGATGACTGCTTATCTTAAAAAGCGTCTGAATTTGCCGCTAACTGCGGATGAGTAACATTTAGAAAATGCCCTTGATTTAAAAACCGCAGATGAACGCAGTTAGTGTTGATTATATCCATCCCTGATGAGCTTTTGCCACACCGACTGCTATTTTTACAGCACTGGCATTTTGTGAAATTTTGTATGGTTTGGCATCGTTCTGCTTTTGGTTAGGTAAAATGATATTCCCATCCCAAAGATGGCTTTTTCTTGACCAATCCAGTTGAGCCAGTTGCGAGACTTTTTCAGGTTTAAAATCTTGGCTATCTGTGTCATAAGTACAGTATAGCAAACGACCTAAAACTTCTAAACCTACACTCATACCCAAGATACAGTATTCCTTAAATTTAGCAACATCTTCAATTGTCAATTTTTCAATGCTTGTTTCAAAAATATATTTTGTCTGAGTACATTCTGAGAAAATTTTATTAAGACAGCTAGCCAAAATATCTGATGCTTCCGCAACGTCATAATCTTTAAGTTCATTACTTGGATCATCAGTAAACGCGCAACTCACCGATCGTGCTATAAAATTAGTTGTGTATATCAATTTTTTGTCTGGACTTCTTTTAATTCTATCTGTCTTATTATAAAACATTGGCACTTTTTCAAGTAAGCTTTTGGTAATGCCAACTCGACCTTCAAACTCACCAAATGACAAAAGTAAGGATTGATCTAGTTGTCTTGTCTGCGCCATATCTCGGAAATCTGCCTGACACTGATTAAAGTCTTCCTCTAAAACCAGCGTAATAGGGAAATCATTATCACCTATTAACTCCCCTTCAGCACTTTCAATTAACTCGTGAATAGCACGCTTGCGATGCTGTCCATCAGTAATATCTAACTTAACGCCGCGAGGAATGATTACTAGACAAATCCCCCTGCCTAATTCGATAATGTCAATCTTGTCAGGAGCGACATTTGCTGTCAGTGTCCCCAAAATCCAGGGTTGACCCTTTCTGGCACGTTTAAGAATATATTGTTTTATTTCCTCAGCATGACCCTTTACCTCTGGGCGATTTTTACCAGAATCAGGATCGTTACCAGTTGATGGTTTTGCCTGGAGAAGAGTAGGTAAGTCATCCGCCGGGATATTGATTTGCACCATTTTTCGCTTCCCCTGCCGGAAAATCAGCCCTGGATAGCACTTCTGACGGTGGTATTTGGCGAAGTATGGCTCAAGCACCTCATCAAGTTCTGGATTTAGATCGGACTGAGGAGGGTTATTGTCAGACATATAAGTTAATCAAATTTGCGTCAAAACATAATTTTATGTCATAAAGCATCCTGGTGTACACCAATAGGGATACCATTTTGCCAAGAGGCAAAAAACAAAGGAAAAACAATTATGTCTCAAGGCATATGGATTATACCACAAAGTATGAATAATGTCAAATGGAGCTTTCGGACATGACAGAAACTCAGCAGATGTCATTATTCCCAGGGCGCAACGTTACCGAGTTAGTGGAAGACATACAATTGCTAACTGAAGAAATTCAAGATCTGTATTGTCTTGACGAAATCCCTTGGGTAATTGGATATAGTGGGGGCAAGGATTCAACAGCAGTATTACAGCTAATTTGGAATGCGATCGCTTCTCTCCCACCAGAAAAGCGTACCAAGAAGATTGATGTTATCACAACAGACACGCTTGTAGAAAATCCAATTGTATCAGCATGGGTTCGTAATTCTCTTGCTCGAATGAAAGCTGCTGCTCTAGAACAGAAAATGCCGGTAGAACCGCATTTGCTGCAACCAGAGTTTACAGAAACATTCTGGGTCGGTTTGATTGGAAAAGGCTACCCAGCTCCTAGAGGTAAATTTCGCTGGTGTACTGAACGCCTCAAAATTAATCCATCTAATCGTTTTATCCGTGATCTTATCCGAAACAGTGGTGAAACAATTCTTGTGTTAGGTACTCGTAAAGCTGAAAGCACAAAACGTGCCTACAGAATGAAAAAAATGGAAGCAAAACGAGTACGCGCTCGCCTCAGTCCTAATATGAACTTGCCAAACTCTCTGGTTTATAGCGTTATTGAAGACTGGCGTGATGATGAAGTTTGGCTTTATCTGATGCAATGGGAAAACCCTTGGGGATATAGCAACAAAGATTTATTTGCTATGTATCGAGGTGCGACAGCAGATAATGAATGTCCCTTGGTAGTTGATACTTCTACTGCTAGTTGTGGCAGTTCTCGTTTTGGGTGCTGGGTTTGCACTATGGTTAGTCAGGATAAATCCCTGACAGCAATGATCCAGAATGATGAGGAGAAAGAGTGGCTACAGCCTCTACTTGATTTCCGTGTTGAACTGGATGTTGAAGATAGTCGTGATCGACGCGATTTTAGACGGCGAAATGGTAATGTGCAACTGTACGAGCGCAATTTAGATGAAGAAATCTCAATAGAGCCTATTCCTGGCCCATATACTAAGGAAGCGCGAGAACATTTGCTGAGTCGGCTTCTAACTGTTCAAGCTGAAATTCGTCGCAATGCACCGCCAGAAATGCGTGACATCACCCTCATCACCAACGAAGAACTCAGCGAAATTCGCCGCATCTGGCTAGAAGAAAGACACGAATTCGATGATAGCTTACCCAAAATTTACCAAGAAGTCACAGGCGAACCATTTCAAGATACCCGTCCTGGCGCAGACAGAACACTACTAGGGAGTGATGAATGGACAGTGTTAGCAGAAATCTGCGAAGAGGATACCATGTACCTAGAACTGATGGCGAAACTGCTAGACACAGAACGCCAATACTATACAAAATCTCGTCGGACTGGAATATATGACGACTTAGAGAAATACTTCGAGAGTAGTTCTCGTTCAAAAGAAGACGCAATTCAAAAAGCCCACAATCAACGCGACTTCAAACAGGCAGCGAATGAAGGCAATGTTGATACCATTAAAACTAGAGTTCAAGGGTTAGATACCATTCAAAATGAAATTGAAAAACCCAAGGACACCTCTAAACAACTAACTTGGGGAAGTTTGAAATTTCCAACTAACGATGTAGATGATTCAGAAGAGGAGGGTTGATTTTTGGGTATGTTGTTGAGCTAAAGCGCAACAACATACCTTTGTTTAATGTGCCAGTTGCATCAGTATTGTATGGTAGGGGCGGGTTTGGCAGATAACCCTTCTGTCGAACAAACAACCTCTCGGCAAAACCCGCCCCTACAATCAGACTTGATATAAGTCCTGTTTCTGATGGCTAATGGTAAAATATAATAAGCATTTACAAATTGGCAAACCGTGAAATTTATCGAACTTGTCCTGCAAAATTTTGGCCCCTACGCAGGACGACAAGTTATCAATCTATCTCCAGAAGAAAATGAAAAATCTGCCCCCATCATCCTGTTTGGCGGTATGAATGGGGGTGGCAAAACTACCCTCATGGATGCTATTCGACTTGCGCTTTACGGACAACGCGCCCAATGTTCTACTCGTGGCAATTTAGGCTATAGCGATTTTCTCACTCAATGTGTGAATCGCCATACGCCACCCACGGAAAAAACCCGCATTGAACTGTTTTTTGAACATATTGAATATAACCAAGTCATCAAATTACGAATAGTTCGTTATTGGACAGCTAATCCCAAAGATGGGAAAGACCATTTAGGCATTCTTGATGGAGAGTGGCCCGATACGGCATTAGCCCAAACTTGGGATGAATACATCGAAAATTTGTTGCCTTTAGGTATCTCTAATTTATTTCTTTTTGACGGCGAACAAGTCAGAGAATTGGCCGACCTAGACACTCCGCCGCCTCTGGTAGTGGAGGCAATTAAATCTCTCTTGGGATTAGAACTGGTTGACCGTCTATCGGTGGATTTAGATGTTCTCGTTAGTCGCAAACGCAAACAACTTGCTGGCGCGAAAGAACTTGCTGATTTAGATGAAATTGAACGCAAACTCAATAAATATAATGATGAAAAAGAGGCGGTTATTCAGGAAATACATAATCTCACCAATCAGTCACATATTGCTAAAAAGAATCGTCAGCAAGCCGATCATAAATTCCTCTCTGAAGGCGGTAAAATTGCCGGAGAAAAAAGTCAGCTTGATCAACAACTGGAAGAGGCTAAAGAAAAAGCCCAGAAACAGCGTCAATCTCTTTGCGAATTAGCGGCAGGTACGTTATCTTTAGCCTTGATTCAACCTCTCCTCATCGAAGCGGAAATTCAAGGCGAAAAGGAATCTCGTTGGCAACAGGCACAAGCAGCGCAAAACTTGATAAAAGAACGCGATCGCCGTTTACTCGATCGCCTGCATCAGCTACAATTAACTGCCCAAAAAATAAAGCAAATTAAAACATTTCTAGACGTTGAAAATCAGACTCTAGCCGAAGATATTGGCAAACCAGAAGAATTCAGATTAGGCGTTGATGCAGAAACTCTAAAAAATCTTAGCCTTCTGCTACATCACCAACTTCCTTTGGAAATTAATCAAGCTGAAAACCAACTGCAATATCTGACTGAATTCGAGTCGGAAATTGACTCGACCGAAAGACAGTTAGCTTCTGCCGCTGCGCCCGAAATTTATCAGCGTTTACTAGATGCTGTCAATGAAGCAAAAGATGAAGAAATTAAAATAAAAGTCGCGGCGGAAATAGCCGATCGCAAAAAGCTGGAACTCGAAAATGCGATCGCGCAAATCAAAAAAGACCTCGCCGCCTACGGCGAAGAATTCATGAACCGCAAAAATACCCACCACATCATTACCTCCGTCGCTAAAGTCCAAAAAACTCTCCAACTATTCCGCGAAAAATTAACTCTCAAAAAACTGAACAAACTAGAAATACAAGTAACCGAATGCTTCCGGTATCTCCTGCATAAATCAAACTTAGTCCATCGCGTCGTCATCGATGCCAATAACTATAGCCTTTCTCTATACGATCCCGAAGGAAAACCAGTACCCAAACATCGCTTATCTGCTGGAGAAAAACAACTATTAGCTATCGCTTTATTGTGGGGATTAGCGAGAGTTTCGGGACGACAACTACCAGTCGCGATCGACACACCTTTAGGACGACTTGATTCCTCTCATAGAGGTAATTTAGTAGAGAAATATTTCCCCTCAGCAAGTCACCAAGTCATCCTACTTTCAACCGATACGGAAATTGGGAAAAATGAAGTAGAAAAGCTGAGAGAACTGGATGCGATCGCACGAGAATATCTGCTAAAATACGATCCTGAACAGCGCCAGACTATTGTGGAAGAGGGTTACTTTTGGTAGCATAGGATAGTTTTTTACCACAGATGAAGACAGATGAACACAGATGAACACAGATGGGAATTGAATCGGATTACGGAGAAGATTATAGGTTGTGCGTTCACAGTGTCGAATACCTTGGGATGCGGTTTCTTGGAGAAAGTTTATGAAAATGCTTTGGTACATGAATTACGTAAAGCAGGGTTGCGAGTT
Source organism: Argonema galeatum A003/A1 (assembly GCF_023333595.1). GTDB lineage: Bacteria > Cyanobacteriota > Cyanobacteriia > Cyanobacteriales > Aerosakkonemataceae > Argonema > Argonema galeatum. Next base: position 14,070 of record NZ_JAIQZM010000007.1, on the reverse strand, counting down.
CACCCGCAGTACCCAATAAAAGTTTATTATGATGGGATTGTCGTAGGAGAGTTCGCAGCTGATTTGCTGGTAGAACAGTGTGTGCTAGTAGAACTCAAAGCAATCAGAACTATGACCGAAAAAGATCAAGCTCAATGCCTAAACTACATCAAAGCTACCAACCTACCCCTCTGCCTACTCATTAACTTCGGCAACCCCAAAGTCGAAATCAAACGTATCGCCGGAAACCTTTAACCCACAGATGAACACAAATCATCATCCCATCTGTGTTCATCTGTGTTCATCCCTCTTCATCTGTGGTAAAAAAAACCTATGGAACCACCAACCAACCGAATTCTACTCTCCCAAACAGCAAAAGACCAACTCCTCAAACTCAGACGCTTCACCAAAATCGACCAGTGGAACATCCTATGTCGCTGGGCCTTTTGTCGTTCCCTCGCCGAACCATCCATCCCTTCCCCCGTACCCATCCCCGCCGACAGCAACGTCGAAATGTCATGGCGCGTCTTCGGTGGCGAAATGTCTGATATACTATTACTAGCCCTCAAGCAACGCTGCCACAACGACGGTTTGGGATGCGACAAAGAAATCCTCGCCAACCAATTTCGCCTCCACCTCCATCGAGGCATCGGTTACTTAGCAGGCGACCCGAATATTAAAAAGATAGAAGAGTTAATTACGATCGCACTCCCATCTCAAAATAATCAACCCATAGCCAAATAAGTCGGTTCTTTGAAGTCAAATACGCTGATTTGGACACGGCATAATTAAAATTTTGGTATGACCGAAATTTTAATTATGCCGTGTCCCTACAAAAATGTTCATCAGGAACATTAGCATAATAATTTCAAAATAGTCAGCCCATACCCAAATAAGTCCTATTTTTTTTGACTTTTGACTTTTGACTTTTTGAAGAGTGGGCGGGGAGAGAATCGAACTCTCATGACCGTAAGGCCGCTACATTTTGAGTGTAGTGCGTCTACCAATTCCGCCACCCGCCCTTGGGTGAAGCTTTACTATCATAACCTTGCTTCCCACTATTTTGCAAGAGGTTTTGATAATCTTTGCTGCTAGCCCAGCGATCGATCTCTCTAGCCCGCAGTACCGGCACAGGATGAGTCAGAGTTGCCGTCTGCGCCTCCTTGAGCATTTCCCCCAATTGGCTGCTACTAATATCATCATAAGCCCGTGCCTGGCCTAGAAACGCATCCAGGTTCAGTTGAGGTGCCAAAGTCGGCGAACCACCAGCCAACTTCATCAGCAGCGAACTCACCACTCTAGAATCTTGGATGGCCAGCAGCGCCGCGCGATCGCAAGTAAACTCAGCACATCTTACCCACTGCAACATTTGTCCCTGTAGCGATTGGGCAATCAAACCACCCCAAGAAGGTAATTGACCCGCTGCCAGAATGATGATATTTGCGATCGTCAGATAAACCCCGTGTTCGCACTTCAGATGCCCCAACTCATGGGCAATCACCGCCTGAATCTCCTCCGGCGTCAGCAACTCAATCAGAGAAGTATGCAGCACCACAAAAGGCTGCTTCCCCCGCATCGCAAAAGTGTAAGCATTCGGCATCGGATGCTGCCGCACATACATCTGGGGGGGTTCCAAATCTAACACCCGACAAGCTTCTAGCAGCATCTGGTGCAAGTGGGGCAATTGCTTCTCCCCCACCAAAACGCTAGCCGCAATATTTTCTAAGTAAAAAAACTGTTCGGCCAAGGGCCCAAGCAGATTCCGCACCATTAGGTCAAAACCAGGCAACTGCTTGAGTGCCTTGGTTGCTTCTAAGTCCAGGGGATGACGAAATTGGTCTGCCTTCAGACCGATTAACTGTGTTTTTGAGGAGAACATACAGCGAAATTGCCAGAAAGTTGCAAAGTGGGTTAGCCCTCTATCAAGGATCTTAGTCGCTCTTTACTGATTTGAGACTGAAAATGCACCGCTTGTAAAAATCTACAGAAATCTGTAATGAATTTCTAGAGAAATCTAGAAATTCATACAACAGTTGCCAACCCTTTTATCCAGCCACATTTGCCGGATTGAGAGTAGCTGAGTCGCCCTCAGTTTCTCCCTCCGCCTCTAACCGCTGCAATCGGGCCCCCACCTTTTGCAACTTGGCAACCAGGTTTTCGTAGCCCCGGTCGAGGTGCTGTAATGGCTTGATGGTAGTTTTTCCCTCAGCGGCCAATCCTGCTAGCACCAAAGCCGCAGAAGCCCGTAAATCGGTCGCCACCACTGGAGCCCCAGATAACATCTGCACGCCTCGGACGATCGCATGATTGCCCTTGATCCGAATATCTGCCCCCATCCGATTCAACTCCGCTACGTGGCGCAAACGATTCTCGAACACCGTTTCCGTAATCACGCTGTCCCCCTCGCTCAAAGTCAGCAAGGCCATGAACTGCGCCTGCATATCTGTTGGAAAACCGGGATAGGGTAAAGTTTCGATATCCGTTGCTATGTGCCTTTCGGCACCAATAATCCGCAGGCAATTAGGAGATTCGGTAATTACTTTAGCCCCAATTGCCCTGAGCTTGGAGATTACCGCCGTGAGATGGTCTGGCACGATCGGCGATACACTCAATTCCGAGTGCGTAATCGCCCCTGCTACCAAAAAAGTACCAGCCTCAATGCGATCGGGAATAATGTTGTAATCCACAGAATGCAACCTCTTCACCCCATCGATGATGATGGTATTTGTCCCAGCACCCCGAATCCGCGCCCCCATCGCCTGACAGAAATTAGCCAGATCGGCAACCTCCGGCTCTTGTGCGGCGTTCTCAATGATGGTTTCGCCATCCGCCAAGGTTGCTGCCATCATCAAGGTTTCCGTGGCACCCACGCTGGGGTAGTCCAGGTAGATGTTGGCACCTTTTAGCCGAGGATTGCTACCGCTGACATAAGCATGAACTACCCCATGCTCAATCTGAACATCAGCCCCCATCGCTTGCAAACCCCGGACGTGCAGATCCACGGGTCTAGCTCCGATCGCACAACCGCCAGGGAGCGGTACCTTAGCCACCCCCAGACGCGCCAGCATAGGCCCGATCACAAAGAAACTGGCTCGTAACTGGCTGACCAACTCGTAGGGGGCTTGAGATTGTCTGATGTTCCGGGCATCAATGTCTAAAATATCGCCATTTTTCTCTAATTTAAGGCCCAAAGCTGACAGAATCTGGCCCATCCGCCCCACATCCGCCAAGGAGGGCACGTTACGCAGACGGCAATCTTCCGGGCAAAGCAAGGCACCAGCCATGATCGCCAGCGCTGAGTTCTTCGCTCCGCTAATTTTGACGTGACCGCTAAGGGTGGAGCGACCCCATATTTCTAGAACGGATTTATCTGCTTCGGGCGAAGCATGGCTCTCTGTTAAACCGATAGTAGGAATAATTGTCCTGTCCTCCGAATCAATTTACGTTTGTACATCTTCTTCAAATTTTGTTTAGATTCTACAGGAAACATTCCAGTTGTCCATAATCTAAAGTCATTTTCGCGTCCGATTTCTTGCGCTCCCGTTTTTGGTAGTTGACAAACCCAACCACTTGCAACATAATGATAAATCGCGAGATAAATAAAAAACAAGCGGAACTGGCGGAATTGGTAGACGCGCATGATTCAGGTTCATGTGGTGCAAGCCTTCCGGGTTCAAGTCCCGGGTTCCGCATACCAATGAAGGGGCTAGGGGTTAGGGGCTAGAGGCTAGGGGAAGAGGGAAGAGCGAAGAGGGAGAATTTTCTTTCTTTTGACTTTTGCCCCTAGCCCCTATTCCCTAGTCCCTAGCCCCTAGTCCCTAAATGTTGACCAGTCTTCAAAATCCACTGGTAAAGCAAATCCGCAAACTGCATCAAGCGAAGGAGCGGAAAGAGCAGCAGATGTTTCTGTTGGAAGGAACTCACCTGCTGACAGAAGCCTGTGCTGTAGATTATCCCCTGCGGACGGTCTGTTTTACGCCAGCTTGGCAGGAACGTTATCCAGAACTTTGGCAAGAAGCAAGCAAACGCTGCGAACGGATGGAACTGGTAAGTGCAGAAGTGTTAAAGGCTCTAGCTACCACAGTTCAACCCGATGGAGTAGTAGCTCTAGCACCAAGGTCTCTTACCCAAACACCACCCCTGTCAGGCCCCGGTGTGCTGTTGGCCTTAGAAACAATCCAAGACCCCGGCAACCTCGGTACGACGATCCGCACCGCCGCCGCCGCCAGTGCCGCCGGATTGTGGGTAAGTGAAGATAGTGTAGATTTAGATCACCCAAAAGTACTCAGAGCTTCAGCAGGGCAGTGGTTCCGCCTCCCAATGGCAGTCAGTTCGGATTTAAAATCTTTCGTGCGAGAATCTCAAGCCCGTGGGATGCAAGTTGTAGCCACCATCCCCAACACCAACTTGACCTACTGGGAACTGGACTTGCGCCTGCCAACCTTGATTCTGCTAGGCAACGAAGGCGCTGGACTATCCCCAGATTTAGTAGCGTTGGCAGACAAGCAAGTGAAAATACCCCTTAGTCCAGGGGTAGAATCATTGAATGTAGCGATCGCAGCTGCTTTGATCTTGTACGAAGCACAACGACAACTTCATTAGACATCTCCTTTCAAAGAATGTAGAGACGTTGCATGCAACGTCTCTACAAGGGTTCAAGGGTTAGCACCTTTAATTTCTGGAGATGTCTATTCAATTTTGGATGATTTTTCCCCAATCCCTTCTTGACTTTTGTACGGGCGGGTTTAGCCCACACATCTTATTACCAACAGAATATTTTACAAAACCCGCCCCTACTGACTTTTGAATGAGTGACTTTTCTAGCCCCTTTTTGGTCATAGGAAATAGTTATGAGTTTTGGTGTTGAGTTTTGAATTCAGAATATTTACTCAAGACTCAGGACTCAGCACTTGGCTCTTTTGATTGCGACTGAAAAAAAGCCTCAATCTCAGCTGCGGCCCGATCGAGATCGTATGGTTCAATTGGAGTCGGACTTGCTTGCGGATGTGACAGGGAAGCTCCATCCAAGGCACGAGACAAAGATGCCGATGCCTCAACTGCATCCGATACCAACACATTCTCCAACTGGTCTAAGCTAGCTATAAAAGCTTTAGCGGCCTCACGACGCAGATTTTGCTTACTCCGATCCATAAAATTTCACTCCCAAACAGCGGGTCAATAACCAGGGCTAGTACTGATGAGGATCTGACCTGTATTCAATATGCCCAATATTGACCCCAGGATTGTATCACCGCAAAATAATAATGTTGTCTAAATCACCCAGTCAGTTGAAAATTAAGAAGGGCGCTTAGCACCAGGAGAAGTTCAGTGAGTCAGGGATTTGATTACGACCTCGCGATCGTGGGTGCTGGGGTGGGCGGACACGGTGCCGCCCTCCATGCGGTCAGCTGCGGCTTGAAGACTGCGATCGTGGAAGCAGGCCAAATGGGCGGAACCTGCATCAATCGCGGCTGCATCCCATCAAAGGCGCTATTGGCGGCTTCCGGTCGCGTGCGCGAGTTACGCAACGCCCATCATCTCAAATCGCTGGGGATAAATGTGGGCAGCGTGGAATTCGATCGAAGTGCGATCGCAAACCACGCCGACAACATCGTCAGCAAGCTGCGGGGCGATATGACCAACAGCCTCAAACGCTTGGGCGTAGATATTATCCAAGGCTGGGGCAAAATGGCTGGGCCGCAAAAAATTACCGTTGCCACAGAAGCCGGTGAAAAAACCATTACAGCAAAAGATATAATTATTGCTCCCGGCTCGGTGCCTTGGGTTCCCCCAGGAATTGAAATTGATGGCAAAACAGTTTTCACCAGCGATGACGCCTTAAAGCTGGAATCGCTGCCTCCTTGGGTGGCAATTGTTGGTAGCGGCTACATCGGTTTAGAGTTTTCCGATATTTACTCAGCGTTGGGTTGCGAAATTACCATAATTGAAGCGCTACCAGAACTAATGCCGGGATTTGACCGGGATATTGCCAAAATCGCCGAACGAATCCTCATCGCGCCCCGCGACATCGAAACAAAAGTGGGTGTCCTGGCAAAGAAAGTCACTCCAGGATCGCCTGTGGTTATTGAGTTAGCCGATGCTAAAACTAAGGAAGTCGTAGAAGTTTTGGAAGTAGACGCTTGTCTGGTGGCGACTGGTCGCATTCCCTTCACCCAAAATATGGGCTTGGAATCTGTCGGCGTCGAGACAGACAAACGAGGATTTATACCCGTAAATGACAAGATGGCAGTGCTATCCGCAGGCGAACCAGTAGCTCACCTGTGGGCAATTGGAGATGCAACTGGCAAAATGATGCTAGCTCACGCAGCTTCTGCCCAAGGCATTGCAGCAGTAGAAAATATCTGCGGACGCGATCGCACCCCAGACTATCGCAGCATCCCCGCAGCCGCCTTTACCCACCCGGAAATCAGCTTTGTGGGTATGACTGAAGCAGCAGCTAAAGAATTGGGATCTGCCGAAGGATTTGAGGTCGCCTCAGTAAAAAGTTACTTCAAAGGTAACTCGAAAGCGATCGCAGAAGTAGAAACAGAGGGTTTGGCAAAGGTAATCTACCGTAAAGATACAGGCGAACTCCTGGGCGTCCACATCATCGGTCTGCACGCTTCCGATTTAATCCACGAAGCAGCAGCTGCGATCGCATCTCGCCAGTCTGTCCATCAGCTAGCCTATCTCGTCCACGCCCACCCCACCCTCTCCGAAGTCCTGGATGAAGCCTACAAGAGAGGGGCAAGGGAATAGTGCAAGTGGTCAGTTGTCAGTGGTCAGTGGTCAGTTGTCAGTGGTCAGTTGTCAGTTGTCAAGAAAATTTCTCCTCTGCCCCTCTGCCCCTCTGCCCCTCTCTTCCCCAATCCCCAATTCCCAATCCCCAATCCCCAGTATGCAAATCCGCCGCCGTCCCCCTAATCGCGCAGTAGCCGTACAGGAATTGCGCTATCAAGTTGCCATGCCAGATGCTGCACCAAATAATATTTTGGAGGAAATTGTCTGGCACAAAGAAACTGAAGTTGCCCAAATGCGGGAACGCGCACCCTTGGGTGAGTTGCAGCGGAAAATAGCTTCTTCGCCCCCAACCCGCGATTTTGTGGCAGCTTTGTTGGGGGCAGCTAAAAAACCAGCCCTCATTGCCGAAGTCAAAAAGGCATCTCCCAGTAAAGGCGTCATCCGTGAAGATTTCGATCCCGTAGCTCTAGCTCAAATATACCAGCAAGCCGGTGCTAACTGTATCTCCGTTTTAACAGACGCCAAATTCTTTCAAGGTAGCTTTGAGAACCTGGAACGCATCCGTGCTGCCGTTGACTTGCCCTTGCTGTGCAAAGACTTCGTAATATATCCTTACCAGATTTATCAAGCCCGCATCAAAGGTGCCGATGCCGTCCTGCTGATCGCTGCCATACTCTCAGATAAAGATCTACAGTACTTTGTTAAAATCGCCAATGTCTTAAGTATGACCGCCTTGATCGAAGTGCATACCCTCGAAGAACTAGACCGCGTGTTAGGCTTAGAAAAAGTTACTCTAGTTGGGATTAACAATCGCAACTTGAAAGATTTTTCTGTCGATCTGCAAACAACCTGCGAGATCCTAGAAGCAAGGGGGAACCAACTACAGGAACGGGGCATCCTAGTAGTTAGTGAATCGGGGCTGCATACTTCAGCCGACCTCCGCTTAGTAGCGCAAGCGGGTGCTGGTGCGGTGCTGATAGGTGAATCGCTGGTCAAGCAGCCAGATCCGGCATCTGCGATCGCAGAGCTTTTTGTTAGTGAGCTACCAGAGTGATGATTTATGCGTGTTGAGTTTTTAATTAACAGTCTTAACTCAAAACTCATAACTGAAAACTCAAAAATACCTAAAACCGCCCTGAAAAAGTTAAGCATTTTGAGAGTTGAGCTTTGAAGAAAATTTTTAATTCAAAACTCAAAATTCAAAACTCAAAACTGAAAATTATTCAGCCCCCCCACACCAGCAAAACAAACGTGATTGGGTATTAGTTTGCATGAGGTAGATTCGCGTTCATGGAACCAATTCCTGTTCCCTCTCCAGTACATTACGAACTTATACTCCAACTGCTAGAACGGCAAACAATGTTCGCAGCATCCCAAAAGCCAGAGCTAAAGGAGAAAGTTCACCAGCTGATTATAACTCTGCGTAAAGCGGTCGCTATACAGAAGCAAATTGAAGAAACTTGCGAACGAGCTAATTTGCCGATGGAGCATCGCTGGTCGCTCAATCATGTAAGTTCCCAATCAGCTGAATCGCCCAAGTTGGGTAACCCAGATCTGAACTCTCGTCCAGATCGTCTCAAGCTCCAGCAAGGGCCACCGTAAATTTAAATTTTAGATTTTAAATTTTAGATTTTAGATTGGAGATTCAAACTAAAATCTAAAATCTGCAATCTAATATTGATTTGCTACTGGCTACAGACCACTGACTACTGAAATTATGGACTGCCATTAAAGGGTTGAATTTACCGCTGTTTGCGCCCGATGGTGCTGGCAGTCCGGCAATTACCGCTGTAGCGCCACTGCAAGTCGATGCGGAACAAATTCGCAAAATCCATGAAAAAGCGGTTTGATCTTGCTCTAGCAGGCGGACAAGACCACCTGACAGGCAAAATCTTCCGCATCGGTCACTTGGGTTTTGTGAGCGATCGCGATATCCTGACTGCGATCGCATCCTTGGAAGCAACCCTCGTAGAATTGGGACATGAAGGCTTTACACCTGGGGCTGGTGTCGCCGCCGCCGCTAAGGTGTTCGCCCAATAAGAAACTAGGGGCTAGGGGCTAGGGGCTAGGGACTAGGGAAGAGGGAAGAGGGAAGAGGGAAGAGGGAAGAGGGAAGATAGAGAAGATTCTGCTCTTCCCCCTCCCCCCCTCTCTCTTTCTTCCCCCTAGCCCCTAGCCCCTCTTCCCTAGCCCCTCTTTTCACAGCCAATTTCCTACCAAAACATAAGGTGCCCAGAAATAAGGATTCCTGAAATTGCGGTTCTGCAACAGACTAATCTGGGCGCTGCGAAGTGCCTCTGCTTTACTTATGCCGGGATTAGCTAACTTTTGATAAAATTCAGTCATCAGAGCCGCAGTAGACGAATCGCTCACCCTCCACAGCGTTGCCAGAGTGCTGCTTGCTCCCGCCCTAACCGCTACCCCAGCAAGCCCTAAAGCCGCTCTTTTATCTCCAGTTGCTGTCTCGCAAGCACTGAGAACAAGTAATTCAATCGGTCTGGGTATACGCGGATTTTTGCTTCGGAGTAATTCATCCAACTGCTTGACGTTGATCGGGCCATCCCAAGCGAGAATAAATGTGTTTTGGAAATTGGAGCTAAACTGGCCATGAGTCGCCAGGTGAACTACAGGAAAAGGAACCGCTCTTACCTCACTTTCGAGAGTCGCGCTGGTAAACTCCTGATTCAAAAGCCTTGTTGTACCGCGAACTTCAGCATTCACTAGCGCCAATTCTGCTCTCACACCAGGTAGAGCAGAAAACCCCTGGCGCGACTCGCTCAATCCACCAGCCAAAGCCCTCAGCCTACCTCGCGTCAGCGGTTGTCGCTTTAGCAACTGCAAACCTGGAGTCAGGGCAATGCTATACTGTTCCACCAAATACCGATCGCCGTTGTAGAGAGCAGCCATTGGGATATTCCGCAACGAACCATCTAATACAAACACCAACGTTTGTACCCCACTCGTCTTTAATTCTGTCTCGATGGGCCGAATCAGCCAGTCATACACCTGTTGAGAAAGACGCAAGCGCTCCTCTTGGTTGGAGTGACGAATACCCAAGGCTTGTCTGAGATCGTTAAGGGTACTTTCAACCTGCTTCTGTTCAATTTGTGTGGTGTAGTTACGCAGAGGCTGCTGCGGGAGACTGAGAATTACTTCTATTCGATCGTCTAAAATAACTGGATAGATAACAGCCGCCGTGCGATCGATCTTATCAATCAATTCTGGTATTGCATCCAGACAAGCTTCCCGGAAAAAATTATCCAGTTCAGCTAATTGTAGAGATTCAATAACGTTACGGGCTTGAACCAGGTTTTTTTGACTCACCTCCCCCTTTCCTCCCCCCTCGTGTACGGGGGGGGACACAGGGGGGGGTTGCAAAAGCAAATCGAATAGCTGCCGATAGACGGGTTCCACACTATCCCGAAAGGAAAACTGAACGTCTGGATTGATAGTAGCTAAATCGCTGCGGAGGGATTGTAAAGTGATAACCGCTTCAGTGTAAGCTGTAATAGCATCCTGAGTTCGGCCTTCAGCTTTGAGCAAACGTCCCAACTGCCATTGCCACCGATAAGCAATATCCTCTGCATTATTCGCCTGAGCCAAAAGTAGCGCTTGCTGAGTTAACTGTTGGGCGCTATCAAATTGCTTAGCTTGTTCGTACAATTCGCCAAGATTTCCGAGTGCGAAAGATTCAGCTCGCTTATCTCCCAAACTTTTTGCCTCCTGAGAAGCTTTAGCTAAAAGTTGAGCGATATCTTGGTAATTAGTTATTGCTTGTTCCCCAGTCCCCAGTTTCAGCTTCATCAAACTTTGAGCCAAGTTAATTCGAGCGTAAATTGCGATCTGACTGGGGGGTAATTGAGTAATTTCAGACTGAATTTCAGACTGCAACACTTGAGCCTCAGACCGCTGTTTGCTATCCACTAATAAGCTCAGTTGATTTAAGTTTGCCTGAAGCCGTGTAGTTCCATAATTAGATATGTTTGCCGCTTGTCGGTAGTATTCTAAAGCTAGTTTAATTTTTTGTTCTACTTCTTCTCTGTCCTCGGAATCTGCTGCGAAATCTTCTACTCTTTTGGCTAAGCTTCTTTCGATATTACCCAAATTGAGCAAAGCGATACCGATATCTGGAGGAGATTGTAAGCGTTGGGCTATTGCCAAACTTTGTTGACATATTTGCAGGGATTTGTCTAGATCGCCACTAATGCGAAGGGCGTTAGCAAGCGTCAGCAATCCTGTGGATTTGATCGGAGAATCGGGTTGATTTTGCAGACGTTTTTCTAAATCTTCTAATGTTTTGGATGCTCGACGAGAAAATCCCAGAGTTTGTAGAGTTTGGGCCAAGTTGATTGTGCTGCCAGTAATCCCGGCTTCATCGCCTGCTTGCGTGTATGCAGCAGTAGCTTGTTGCAAGCTAGTTAGAGCGTCTTCTGGTTGTCCTAAAGACAGTTGGAGACGACCTTGGGTGTTTAAGGCAATACCAAGAATTTGCGCCCGTTCTCGACCTGCATTTCTTACTGTTTGCAGAATATTTAAACTGGATAATATAGCTCTTTTGGCATTCTCCCAATTCCCAAGTTTTTGATAAGCCAATGAAATAAAATTAAGTGCTAAAGCTTGATTTAACACATCTTTTTTAGCTGCAAAGATTGTTTCTGCTTCCTGCCATATTCTGAGAGCATCCGAAAACTTTTCTGCCTGGTATAATGATTTCCCTTGTTGCAACAATTGCCGAGCATCTGAGGATATATAATTTTGAGTTATTAGTGTTTTAATTGAATTACTTTGTGTTAAATTATAACTAAAATTTAGCCAATCCAAACTTTCTTTGGAAATTGCTGGCTCTGTGAATATGCAGTGTGCCGAAAGTACTATCCCTAAACCCCAAAATATGGCACAACTCCGTTTCAGATTCTGTAATTTGGTAAATCCAATAATCTGCCTAGCTTGTTTGGCCAGAGATTGTATATAATGTAAAAGTACAGATTGTTTTTTAGGCATATTATTGCGGGCGTTAGATCAAATGGTAGGTTGTGTTGGGCATAGTCGATTCAACTATTTTAGATAACGTCGTATGATATCGTGTTCGGTTGCCTCGTTTGTGTAAGAGTGGTACGGGAAATTTTCTGTTGTCATTGAGGGTTAAATTTTTACCGCAGATGAAGACAGATAAACGCAGATAAACGCAGATAAGAGAGAGATTTTTTTAGGCAATCTATGCTACCGGACATGATATGAGATATTAAAGACTAATCCATCTAACTGTGTTCTGTCAAACTGGGTTGAAACTTTACTTTTTCTTAGGCTAGAACGGCGCGTAAAATCGTCATTTTTTCCCAAATTGACAGAAGAGGGCTAAAGTAGAATTAGACACCAGTCGATTTGGGATTACATAGCCATCTATGACGAACAGCGATCGCTTCAACCGGATGGAAGACCAACTAATTGATATGCGCCTAGCAGTCAGTGCTGTGCTGGAAACCGCAACTCAACACCAGCGCAACTTTGAAACCATCCAGCGTAACTTTGAACCCCTCATGACCGAAATTCGAGATATAAAGCTTTAAATTCGAGATATTCGCGCAGATATGAGGGAAATGCAGTCGGATATTCGAGGATCGCAAACAGAAAATCGGCGTATTCTCGACATCTTACAGCATCGTAGCGATGAGCAAGATCCTTCTAATGACAGTTAGGTGGCGTTAGTAGTGGAGTTCCGTGAGGTGTCACCTTTGGCGCTTGGGCTGTAAGGATAACTTCGCCATTAGGGCCAATTATCCAACCTTGAGCTTCGACAATTTTGTCATTTGTCATTTGTCCTTTGTCAGTTCCAATTGACGAGTGACCGCTGACTGCTGAGGACTGACTGCTGAGGACTGAGGGAATGCGTAAATCTTCCCAAAATATGTCACCGCTGAGGGTATCGTCAGGACTGGGGGGCAAACCACCGCGACCAGTGACAAAAAAGGTATTATCTTCATTAACTGCGGGACAAGCTTGGACAATTAATCTGGTAGAATCAACAACCTCGACAGGGGGGATATCGGGAGGACTAATTTCCACCTGACCTTCTACCCTCAATTCGCCACTGGGTTTGATGATACTATCCAGGGATTGAAATACTGCTAAACCTGATTCTAATAAAGGTGCGATCGTAATATTACTACCTCCTTGAGGATTTTGAGCATCAGTTCTGACTTGGCTACCTTCAAGAAGAACTAGGGTTTCTGTATTAATAGTGATATTGCCTTCTGCGGTGCGATCGGCTGAGACGGCAGATATTTGGGCTTGACCGCGTAGTTGAAGAGTGCGCGATCGCAAATCAATATTTCCAGCCTTACCTGTCACAGATTCAGCTCGCAGGGAGCCTAGATCCCTAATCAGTATAAACGGTGCTGCGGCTATTAAGTTACCTGGATTTCCCGAACCTGTACTGCTGACGATCGCTTCGGCCCGATCTCCGACTATCAAGCTATCAGCTTCAATATCCAACGTACCAGCATTTCCAGCTCCCGTAGACAAAGCAGATATTTGTGCGGGATTGGGACTACCATCAAAGTTCTTTCCCACACCAGTTATTTCCACTCCATCCGTGGCTCGAATGGTCAAAGAACCCGCATTTCCTTGTCCCAGAGAAGCTACCCCCACTCCTGCTCCATCTTTGACGCTCAAACTTCCTGTGTTAATAATTACATCTCCCGCATTTCCCATCGCTCCTGATTCGACTCTAGCCAACAAGCCGCTGGGAAGGCTACCATCGGGCGATCGACCAATCAACTCTATGCGATCGGCCCTCACCCTCAAAATTCCCCCATCCCCATCTGCATAGGTGGAAGCCGCTACCTGACCTCCATTTCGCGTCACTAAGGAGTTAGTTGACAGCTGCAAATTGCCGCCCTTGCCAGACCCGGAAGTGGAGGTTGACACTTGGGCTGGGTTGGAACTCCCATCCACGTTGGTTCCCACCCCAGTTATTTCGACCGTCTGAGCTTGTACGGTTAAAGACCCCGCATTTCCCTGTCCTAGAGAACCCGCTGTCAATCTTGCCCCATCGCTGACCTGTAAGTTCCCGGTCACGACGTTTGCATTTCCAGCATTTCCTGTGGCTCCTGATTCGACTCTAGCCAATATACCGCTGGGAATACTGCCATCAGGCGATCGACCAATCAACTCTATGTTATTGGCATTAATATTTAAAATTCCCCCATCCCCATCTGCATAGGTGGAAGCCGCTACCTGACCTCCATTTCGCGTCACTAAGGAGTTAGTTGACAGCTGCAAATTGCCGCCCTTGCCAGACCCGGAAGTGGAGGTTGACACTTGGGCTGGGTTGGAACTCCCATCCACGTT